>CAXEIY010000250.1:0-6713 GCA_963996245.1 uncultured Planctomycetia bacterium
AGGCTATCGCCTCGACGAGTTACCCAACGACATTACTCAACAGACACCCGCCTGTTTTGAGCCCACCATTGACTATGTCGTAACCAAAATACCACGTTGGACCTTTGAAAAATTTGAAGAAGCCGATGCCACACTGACAACCCAGATGAAGTCAGTGGGAGAAACAATGGGCATTGGTAGGACATTTAACGAATCCCTGCAAAAAGCGCTCCGTGGCCTGGAAATTGGGCGATTTGGTCTGGGCTGTGATTCGAAAGACAAGTGGGCAACCAAACAGGAACCTTCTGAGGAAGAAATCAAAGCCAAATTGACGACTCCGAATGAACACCGCATATGGCATATTCGCTATGCGATGAAATTAGGATTCAGTGTGGATCAAATACACGAACTGACCAAGATCGATCCCTGGTTTCTTGATCACCTTTCCCAGATAGTAGAATTTGAAAACACCTTACTCCAATGTGAATCACTCGAGCAAGCCACACCCGCCTTGATCCTGAAAGCAAAACAACATGGCTTTTCAGACAGGCAACTTGCCCACCTGTTTAGCGTCAGCGAAACACATGTGAGAAAGTGGCGTCTGCAACATGACATCAGATCCGTTTTCAAATTAGTTGACACCTGTGCCGCTGAATTTGAAGCTTACACACCTTACTATTACTCCAGCTATGAATCAGAGGATGAAGCCCCCGCTGAAACCGACCGTAAGCGCATCATGATCATTGGCGGGGGTCCCAATCGAATCGGACAAGGAATCGAATTCGATTACTGTTGTTGCCAGGCAGCCTTTGCTCTGCGTGAACTGGACATTGAAACGGTGATGGTCAATTCTAATCCGGAAACTGTGTCCACCGATTATGACACCAGCGACCTGTTGTTCTTCGATCCACTCACATCAGAAGACCTCCTCAATATCTGTGAACGCATTAAGCCAGATGGCGTGATTGTTCAATTCGGAGGACAAACCCCGCTCAATCTAGCGAAGGCACTGGAAACAGCCGGCGTTCCTATTATCGGAACCAGCACCGATTCAATCGATATTGCAGAAGATAGAGAACGATTTCAAGGACTCCTCGAGAGACTGAATTTACGCCAACCACCCAATGGAATTGCTCGTGACTATAATCAAGCTCATCATGTGGCAGAACAGATTGGCTATCCGGTTCTAGTGCGTCCTAGTTACGTCCTTGGTGGCCGCGCCATGGAAATCGTTTTCGACGAAGATTCCCTGCGGCGATATATGACTGAGGCTGTTTCGGTATCTCCGGAACATCCGGTATTAATTGATCAGTTTCTTGAGGACGCTATTGAAGTCGATGTCGATGCAGTAAGTGACGGTCAACGCGCGCTGGTAGCTGGTGTTATGGAGCACATTGAAGAAGCAGGGGTTCACTCCGGTGACTCTGCTTGTGCCATTCCGCCTTTCAGTCTTCCAGATAGCGTAATCGAAGAAATCAAACAAAGCACCCTAGCCATCGCAAACGAATTAAAAGTTTGCGGGCTGATGAATATTCAGTTTGCTATCAAACGGGAAGGCCCCCACTTTCATGTATATGTCCTTGAAGTGAACCCTCGCGCCAGTCGGACCGTTCCATTTGTGTCCAAGTCGGTAGGTATTCCGTTAGCTCGCATTGCGGCCAAAGCCATGGCAGGCATCTCATTGGACGATCAGAATTTGAAGGACATACCCACTGTCAACCATGTTTCCGTAAAAGAAAGTGTCTTTCCTTTTGCACGATTCCCGGGCGTTGACATCATTCTCGGGCCAGAAATGCGCTCTACAGGAGAGGTCATGGGAGCGGACGACACTTTTGCCATGGCCTTTGCTAAAAGTCAAATGGCAGCTGGCGTTCCCTTGCCCCAAGAAGGAACTATCTTTGTTAGTGTAAGAGACCGAGACAAGATTGCCGTAACTCCCATTATCAAACAGTTTTCTGAGCTCGGCTATCGCATTATGGCCACAGCCGGTACCGCTGAACGGCTACTCGAGCAAGACATTGACGTAGAACTGGTACACAAACTCCATCAGGGACGCCCCAACCTTCTGGATCATCTTATGAATGGCCAGGTCCAGATGATCATCAACACTCCCAAAGGCAAAGGGGCACGCACCGACGAAGGCCGAATTCGTGCAGCTGCTGTTTACAATAGTACTCCGTGTATTACTACCATCGCGGGTGCTCATGCAGTTCTGCGTGCATGCAAAGCACTCTTGTCCAGCCCCCTGCAGGTAACCTCACTTCAAAACCGCTTTCAAACAGAACCTGCTGCCTCTCCGTCAACCGCATGAATCAGGTGAGTGCACCGGGCCCTTTTAAACAAGGACTGAAACTCTGGATCTGATCATTGCATGTCCGCTTTCCGCCTCGCACGCTTATTGTCAGAACGAATAACCAGAAAGGGTCCTTTTCGTCTGGCATCAATTTCGCCGGGAAGGGAAATGGCAGACGGCTCCTCACCAGACGGTCTGTAGCGTGCCAGCCTGGACAAACGTTGCCACTGTTCGAATCCCATGTCTCTCTGTGGCCAGAATTGACTTTCCCAAAGCAATTGAAAACAGGTATTCAACAAGTAGGATGACTGGTCTCGAAGGATATCGGTATCCATCATACAGCTTGTGGTGGTACGTGCCTTAATCGCGTTTTCTAGAATATGACGAGCCTGAATTTCCAGAGTTTTAAAAGCCGATTCTGACTGACTGGCAAGATTCAAAAGGGAACGGGCGATCTGGGGATTGTATTCTGATCTGAGCTTTGGAAGGAGGTCATGCCGTATTCGATTCCGTGTATACTCAAACTGATGATTGGTGTGATCTGTCATGAAGTCCTGAGACTTCTTTTCCAGAAAACGAATAACTTCGTCACGCGTAATGCGTAACATCGGTCGAATTAATTCACAACCTGGATCTAACGCACGCTTATCTGGGATTCCCGATAAACCACGAAGTCCGGTCCCTCTCAGGATTCGATGTAGAATCGTCTCTACCTGATCATCCGCAGTATGGCCGGTAGCGATATAGGAAGCCTTGTATTTCATTGCCAGACGCTGCAGATAATCATAGCGTACGGTTCGTGCAGCCATTTCGATGCCTTCACCTTGTTGCTCTTTGACCCGTCGGACATCCACCCGCTCCACGTGAAGCTCAATCTTGGAATCTTGACAAAACTTCCGAACAAACGTTTCGTCCAGGACAGAAGATTCTCTCAGCTGGTGATTGACATGGGCAGCGATCAATTGCCATCGAGTACTGGAACAGACCTCCTGTAATCCTGTCATTAAAGCTACGCTGTCAGGCCCACCGGAAACAGCAACCACTATCGTGCCAGGTGACAATTGCCAACGATTGAATTGGCATTGAAGTTGATCTAAAAAAGAAACGTCAGATTGGGTCATTGTTAAGTAACATCGTGCCCATATGTGTAAGTAACCGACTAGAGAAGAAACTGAACAACTACTACAGCAATCAGATTGTACGCTATTCCACTATCTCCTGAAGTGCAGCATCGCAACTATTTCTGGATCGAAACAGATGGCCTTCCTACAGCGGCTATTCCACAGCCTTAGATTCCTTTACACATCAGCCATAGAATGATCATGCACCCCATACAGACCATCACACTTTATTGAGATGTTGCCTAAAATTACCAACATTGTCAGCGGGAGTTCTATATAATCTCCGTGGATTTTTGTCGAAAGACTGTCTTGTTATCGTCAGGGAATTTCTTCCAAACCAATGAGAATGATCTTATGAACCGTGCGCAATTGACTATGCTTTCAGCCCTTCTTGTTTCAACAAGTATGTTGCTACCGATACAGGCCGAGTCATTCACTCTCGAAATCAAAGAACCGTTAAGCCCCCCCGGCTGGGCGCTACTACAGCGTCAACTGCTGAATTCTAATGCAGAAGCATGTAGCGAATTTTTTAACCGTTATTTTGATGAACGAGGGTATTTGATGTGCATTGAGCGTTGGGGAGGTGACGACGGCCCTGACGATGCTATTGAAAATTGCAGAGACTGGCCTCTGCTACACGCATTAGGAAGCGATGACACGATTCTCACACTCTACAAGAAAGCATGGGAAGGACATCTTCGACAGTATACCGAAGCGAAAACAATCGAAGTACCTTTTGCACGGGATGGCATGTATTACAAAGAATTTCCCGTCATGTTTGACTGGCAACACAATGCAGAAGGCCTGAGGGTATTTAATTTACAAGGTCTTTCTGATCCTGGAAATCGAGCGTTTCAAAATCGCGTGAAACGCTACGCGGGCTTCTACATGAATGAAGATCCCGGGGCACTCAATTATGATCCAGAACATCGCATTATTCGCAGCATGATTAATGGTAGTCGTGGACCTCTCATGAGAAAAGCGACGGCACTGGACTGGACCGGTGATCCCATTGAAGTAGAACATCGCTTTGACCTTGCCCATGGCGAGAGATCCTATGAAGAGATGCTGGCTCACTTCAAGGACTACAATGACGTTGTAGGCGACCATCCCCTTAATCTTCTTACCACTTCGCTCGCCATCAATGCGTACATGTTGACGGGAGAAAACAAGTATCGAGACTGGTTACTGGAATATGTAGAAGCATGGCGGAAACGCATGGTTGTCAATGGGAATATCATACCCTCCAACATTGGACTAGACGGCGTAATCGGTGGTGAGTGCAACGGTAAATGGTACGGAGGAACCTATGGATGGGGATTCTCTGTTATCGTCCCTCAAACCGGTGACCTGGCTCACCGAAATCGCACTTACTGGTCATTTGTTGGCTTTATGAATGCCTATCTGTTGACTGGAGGCGATGATCGCTGGCTGGATATTTGGCGCAAACAGGCTGATATCGTCAATTCCCAAATGAAGGTGATTGATGGACAACCCATGTATCCACTCATGTTTGGTGATGAAGGGTGGTACCATTACCAACCTGAACCATACACTTACAATAATATGGAAATTTACTACCTTTCCATGAAAGCAGCTGATCGTGATCGTGTTCCGCCATCTCCCTGGCTGCAATTTCTAAGCGGTGATAATCCCGATTTCCCGGAAACCGCAATGAGACAGGATTTAGAGGAAATACGTCAGTGTGTCGTAGGAATGCGTCAAGACCAGACAACCCCGGATACCCGATTGGCTGACGATCCGATGAAGTACAACCCCGCACGAGTCAGTTCCCTACTTAAACTAATGCTCGGCGGCATTCAACCCGGAAGAAATGCTTCCATTCTTCATTGTCGCCTTCGCTATTTTGATCCCGCAAACAAACGTGCCGGCATTCCGGACGGAGTCGCTGCATTGATCGAGAACATGACGGACGATTCCGTTACTCTCACTCTCGTAAACACCGATCAACTGTCACCCAAGCAGGTTGTTCTTCAGGGTGGTGGGTACGCGGAACATGACATCCTTTCGGTTCAGACAGGTACTTACAATGAGTCGGTCATGTCCCCTCATCTGACCGTAATCCTACAACCGGGCGCCGGCAAGAAACTGACACTGAACATGAAGCGTTATGCTAACCGGCCCACCATGGCATTCCCATGGTCTGTCCGCCCGTGATCCCCAACTGGAAACAGTCCTTAATCGGTGGCCTGTCTGTTATTTCCCCACACTCGCCTGTTGCAGGTTTTCAATCTGACCAATGTGACAGATCCCACAGTCTGATCTTCTGATCGTAACCTGCCGAGGCAAGAAGTTGCTGGTCGGGTGAGAATACCGCAGAAAGCACGATACCCTGATGGCCACCTAACGTAACGATTTCCTGCCCTGTTTCAAGATCCCAAAGTTTGACCTTCCCATCCCATCCTCCTGACACCATACGCTTGCCATTATCTGAAAAAGCAACACTGTACACCCAGTGTTCGTGACCTTGAAAACAGCCCTGTTCCTCTCCCGTTACCACATCCCATACTCGCACTTCCCCTAATGGAGAAGTATTCCTATTTCTCTTGGTTCCATAGCCAGCAGCAAGCTGTCTGGCGTCTGATGACAATGCAACAGCATGTGCGTAATAGGAGAATTTATGCTGTGTTACGATCGGATTAGTCCCCGAAAGAAGCCACCTCGTTAAATGGGATCGAGCGGTAACGGATAACACGGACTTACCATCCTGTGAAAAACCAACTCCGTAAACCTGCTCTCCATTTCCTGACAACTGAATTTGTTCCGTTCCGGTTGACACATCCCAGATTCGAACTGTTTTGTCATAACTACCGGTACTCAGAAACTGGTCATCCGGAGAAAAGGATACCGCATGCACCACATTTGTATGACCTTTCAGCGTGGTGACGAGTTGTTGTCGAGGCACGTTCCAAAGGCGTACTCCGCTGTCGTTGTTAGCTGATCCAGATGCCAACAATCGTCCATCTGAAGAAAATTTTAAACAGTAAATCTCCGTCGAATGATTATTAAGATCACCCACTGAACGAAAAGTAGTGATATCCCAAAGGCGGACGGTATGATCCCAACCACCGGAGGCTAAAAGTGTCCCGTCCGGAGAAAAAGATAACGCATAGATCCAGTTTGTATGTCCATTTAGCGTAGCCAGTAGGCTATCCATGATTCGCATCACTTCGCTTTAAATGAATTTTTAGATTAAACCGGAAATTGGAGTACCGCGACACACCGGATGGGGCCGCCCCTGTTGATCATGAAGGGTGCGGGTCGTATCGATACCCAATAAATTATAAATTGTGGCACCC
>CAXEIY010000251.1:0-2275 GCA_963996245.1 uncultured Planctomycetia bacterium
AGCCCCATTCCCCGAGCGGTAAGACGGAGTCGAACTCCTGTGTTACAATCTCGAAAATAGTACTTTGCGGTTTCTTTCTTCTCGATGGAATCCAGTTATGGCAAACGAAGAACGATTGCATTACATGGACGCTCTCAGGGCAACGGCTATGTTTCTGGGATTGGTTATTCATGCAGCGGTTGTTTTTGCCTTATGGACAATGGATCCGCTGCGGGCACATGTCGAGCCGTCCCTGTTTCTGCACCATGTGATTGAGCTCATCCATGTGTTCCGCATGGAACTGTTTTTCATGGTAGCAGGATTCTTCTCCCTAATGGTGAGCCGTAAGCGTGGCCTCAGAAGCTATTTCAAGAACAGATGCGTGCGAATTGGAGTTCCTTTTCTTCTTTGTGTGTTCATCCTTCAACCCTGGCTAGCCGGTGAATTCTATCTGGATATGGTTGATTCTAATCAATCGCGACTGTCACAGTATTTCGATTACTTAGCCCATCCAGGCTATATTTTGAATGAACCGATGCCCATTGGTAACTGGTTCTGGCATTTCTGGTTTCTCCACCTTCTTATTTGTTACGTGGTTGTTTTTATAGGAGTGTCTGGTTTAGTTCAAAAATGCAACCTGCGACTGGAATGGGTCGTGTCCGTTTTTCGTGCTGCCGGTGGACCATGGACTGTTGTGTTACTGACACTGATCACCTACCCGGTACTCCTCTTCAGCCCTCCATGGGCCGACGTGCCCGGAATTGGAACATCCCTTGATGTCTTGTTGTATTACGGCTTGTTTTTTTCAGTTGGCGTTATGTTTTTTTTCGATTATCGCCTCCTGGAGATGTGCACAAGTACGATTAAGTATCACGTGATCCCTTTTCTGATAGCTCTCTTTTTTCTCATTCCACTGATAGATGAATTGCGAATCATTTTACAACCTGAGATTCTGCTTCAGAACTGGTCTCTTTTTGCGACCCTCGATGGTCAGAAGTCATTGATTGGAAATTACCCTTTTGTACAGAATCCATTCAATTTCAGTTCACTCCATGCTCCTCCGAAGTGGCATCTCATGTGTTTGCTGCGTGCCTATACAACCTGGTGTGCGATTTTCGTTTTTATTGCTTTGTTTAAGAAATTTCTAAGCAAGCAGTCGGCGCTCGCCCGTTATCTCGCTGATTCATCGTACTTCATATATCTGATTCATTTTCCTATTCAGTTGTGCATCGCCCGCTTTTTAAGAGATCGCATAGAATCGTCCATTCTGTGCTTTGTGTTAGTTTTGTGTGGGTCTCTGGCCCTTTGCTTTGTGCTGTATCATCTCACATGTCGTGCAACACCCGTTGGGGTATTGCTTTCTGGCAGGAAATATCCATTGTCTTTAAGTCAAGAATGGAGCGACGTTTCCTCCCTACTGAGAAGAAAAGCATTGTACGGATGCCTCGTTTTCGGCCTTGTTACGTTGATTCTGATCGATCGTATAGAGAGCCGCAAAGAATATAAGCTGTTGTATTATAGCTTCCACGCGAATCCTGAAATGATAGAGGACTACATCAATGAAAATAGAGATAAGATACTTTCAGATCTTGTTAGGTGGGACGGTCGTAACGCCCTGCACATGGCTTCGTGCAATATGACCAAGCCTCGACCTGAGGACATGATTTCCCGAACGGTTGCACTGCTTCTGGAAAATGGTTTTGAACCCGATAAGGTTGATGATTTTAATCTGACAGCTTTGCATTATGCTGTGAAGAACAATAACCAAACTGCATTGAAGCAATTACTTCAGGCCGGTGCGGATCCGAATATTTCAGAATCCGCTCACGGGAATACTCCTTTACATTACGCAGCCACGCTGGGTGATGTATCCGCGATAAAAAATCTCGTCGCGGCGGGTGCCGATGCAGAGTTGGAACGAAAAGATGGAGCCAATGCAATCGAGCTATTTGAGCGGTTTCATGCCGGGGTATTCCCAGGGCAGTAAAATTACCCTGACGTTCTGTCCCACAGGGAATTCAGTCAGGGGCAAATTTTGAGCTGGATTATTTTGTTTATGATGTGAAGCCCTCTGGTCAGCCATAGGTGCGCATTCGAGTCAAAAGGACCTAAGGCAGAAAATCGTGATTATAGAGTCGGGGTTAGCGGACCCTTCGATGATGAGAAACCAACGGTTTGGTTGCTGGAGTCCTGTGGGTGAATTTTCTTGACCCCTTAGAAATCGTCTTCTAAAAAGTACATTCTGTAATACAGAAAAATCCAGGGTGCCTTGAGTGAAGGCTCCGGTGTTTTTCCG
>CAXEIY010000252.1:0-5338 GCA_963996245.1 uncultured Planctomycetia bacterium
TACCGCCAACCGTAGATGATGTTGACCGTTTTGTCGAAGACTCTGATCCTCACTCTTACGAAAAACTGGTGGACCAGTTGCTCGCTTCTCCAGCTTATGGGGAGCGCTGGGGCCGTTACTGGCTGGATATCGCCGGTTACGCCGACTCGGAAGGAGCGACCGATGGAGATCTTGCCAGAACGGAAGCGTACCGATATCGCGATTACGTGATTCAATCGATGAATCACGACCATCCTCTCGATGAATTCGTACGTGAACAACTGGCTGGCGATGAAATGGTCACACCTCCTTTCAGCGAACTGGACGAACTTTCCATCCGTCGATTGACAGCAACAGGATTTTTGCGCATGGCACCCGATGGAACCGATTCGGATAACAAACCGGTTGTCCGTAATCAAGTAATGGCCGACACCCTAAAAATTGTGTCTACATCACTTCTCGGTTTAACGGTTGGATGTGCCCAGTGCCACAATCATCGATACGATCCCATATCTCAGGCCGATTATTATCGTTTCCGAGCTATCTTTGAGCCTGCTTTGAACTGGCAAGACTGGCGTACACCGAAGCAACGGCGTCTATCTCTTTATACGGACCAGGACCGAAGACTCGCTGCGGATATCGAGAAAAAGGCCAAAGCTATTGAAACCGAACGCAATCGAAAACAAGCATCTTATATCGAACAGACCTTTCAGCGAGAGCTTAAAAAGCTGCCGAAATCACTGCATCAGCCAATCACGGAAGCTCGAAGTACAACAGCCGAAAAACGTACCGAAAAACAGAATCTGCTGCTCAAGAATAATCCCACGGTTAATGTAACAGCTGGTTCACTGTACCTGTATGACAAGAAAGCTGCTGATGATCTGGCGAAGTACGCGGAGCAGGCAAAAACAATTCGCCAAAAGAAACCCGTGGAAAAATTTCTCCGTGCTACATGGGAGCCAACAGGAGTCCAGCCACCGACAACGCACTTGTTTCATCGAGGGGATTTTGAACAACCAGGGCAGGCACTGGAACCTGGTGAATTGTCTATCCTGGAAAAAAAGTCCTCTCCACAACTGGCTTCAGGCAACTCTGAACTTGAAAGCAGTGGACGACGACTGGCATATGCTGACTGGCTAACTTCCGGCAACCACCCTTTATTTGCGCGCGTAATTGTCAACCGTGTCTGGAATCATCACTTCGGACGTGGCATCGTGGAAACACCAGGTGACTTCGGATTTCTCGGTACACGACCTACTCACCCGGAATTGCTCGACTGGATGGCAACGGAATTGACCCAGCAGGGCTGGAGTCTGAAACGGTTACATAAACTGATCGTGATTTCAACGGTCTATCGTCAGTCTTCATTGCGACGTCCGAAACTTGATACCATCGATCGGGAAAACCTTTTTTATGGACGCATGACCGTCAAACGCCTTGATGCAGAATCCTTGCGTGATTCCCTGTTGGCAGTCAGTGGTATGTTGAACCGTGAAATGCATGGAGAACCGGTTCCCGTGATGGCCGACCGAACTGGCCAGTGGGTAATCGGAATCGAAAACCTGAACGCTGGACGTCCGGGTGATGTAATCCCAATGAATGGGAGCGAATTTCGTCGTAGTGTGTATGTCCAGGTACGCCGCAGCCGCCCGCTGGCCGTGCTGGACACGTTTGATCTGCCGCGAATGGATCCCAACTGTACAAAAAGAGTCCGCTCAACAGTCGCCCCTCAGGCACTTATGATGATGAATAGCGATTTTGTAATTGCACAAGCCAGGTATTTTGCAGAGCGATTACAGAAAGAAAAACCTGAAAATCTGGCAGCACAGGTTTCTCTTGCCTGGAAACTTGCTTTCACAGAGTCTATTCCAAAGGGAGAGATTGAAGCCGCAGTCAAGTTCGTTAATCGTCAGACCAAAGAGTTCCAATCTCAGGTGAGAGAGGAAGAAAAGGCAGATGACGCGGTTCAACAAAAAGAACAGAAACTGGCTGCACTTGCCAGCTTTTGTCAAGTACTGTTGAGTACAAACCAGTTTCTCTATACCGAATGACGGATCCATGATGCAACCTCTTGACAAGATACTCTCAACACGGCGACATTTTCTGGCATCCAATGTCATGAATCTCAGTGCAATCGCTCTGCCGTTCCTTCTGCAACAACAAACCCGAGCAGAACCAAGCAAACCGGACCTGACAGGGGAGCACTTTGATCTGGAACCCAAGAGCCTGGACCACGAACCACGCGCAAAGGCAATGATTTCCCTCTGGATGCAGGGTGGTCCCAGCCACATTGACCTTTTCGACCCGAAGCCAATACTCCAAAGAAGAAACGGAGAGCTCTTTCCCGGGAAGATTAAATATGACAATGCTGCCGAGTCCAGCGCCAAAATACTGGGGAGTCCATGGAAATTTAAGCAGTATGGAGAGTCGGGAATTGCGCTTTCTGAATTACTTCCAGGCCTATCAAAACGGGTAGATGACATCACGCTCATTCGATCCATGCGTACGGGTGTCAATAATCATGGCCAGTCAATTCGGGCCATGCACAATGGAACAACTATCGAAGGCCAGCCCTCACTGGGAAGCTGGCTGAGCTATGGGTTAGGATCAGAAACCCGGAGCCTGCCCGCTTTTTGCGCTTTGATCGATCCCGGTCAATTACCGGTACTTGGCGTTGAAAACTGGTCCAATGGGTATCTCCCTTCTCTCTTCCAGGGTACGGTTATCCGTCCGCACGATCCGCGGATTCTGAATCTGGCGCCTCCGGTACAACTTCAGGGTACGGTACAAAAGAATTACCTTGATTACCTGCAACGTTTGAATCGACGCCATCTCGGTACGCGACCTCGTGAATTTGACCTGGCAGCGAGAATTTCTGTTTACGATCTTGCCACCCGTATGCAATCCGCAGCTCGAGAAGCACTCGACTTAAGCAAAGAAACACAGGAAACCAAGAATCTATATGGACTGGATGACTCGGAGACAGCTGATTATGGAGCACGCTGCCTGATTGCCCGCCGATTGGTAGAACGCGGCGTAAGATTTGTCCAAATTTATACACAAAACCAGCTATGGGACCACCACGGCAACATACGTACCAGTTTACCTGCCGCCTGCCGAAAAGTTGACAAGCCATCGGCAGCATTGATTACTGACTTAAAACGGCGAGGACTGCTCGATTCAACGGTAGTCCATTGGGGAGGTGAGATGGGACGTTTACCTGTGATCCAAAATGACGCTGGACACAGTAAAGTGGGACGGGATCACAACACCTATGGGTTCAGTATGTGGGTTGCCGGTGGCGGTTTCCAATCCGGTTGTGCTTATGGCAATACTGATGAATTTGGCCACGAAGCTGTTGAAAACGTGGTCAATCATTATGACTATCATGCAACCCTTCTGCACTTGTTCGGCTTGAATCCGGATCGTCTGGTTTATGAACAAAACGCCCGCAAGCGAACACTGACCGAAAATCACTCTGGTCGTATTATCCAGGAAATACTGGCATAATCGTCCACTGGATCACTGACCGCAACGGCTAGCGGTGAAAAGTCACATACCTCAAAAGGGCCTCACACAGAGGAGTCCCCTTTCCATCGGTGGCAACACCATCAAGCTTCACAGATCCCTTTCCCGATCCTGTTACGGAACTATGCAGGGACTGAAATTGCAATACACACAAGCGCAGCCAAGCCAAACAATTGGTGCGGAATCTGTAACCGAGATACCTGGATTGTCGAAAAATTCTAATAGCATTCCTCGGGCAATTGTCCGATTTTGCATGCCCACAACAAAGCTGTCCAGTATGTGATAATCCCGCCAAAACAAACTCTACCCATCCGTTTTATTCTATTTATTAAACCTATTATAACAATTTTGGGAATTTTATATTGCTTTGAGATGTAACATAAACCGCATATCAATCCACACCCCGAATTTCCTTAACCACTTTAACCACAATGTCTTAAGAATAAACTAACTCGCTATTAACTCCATTTAAGCCAATCTTCAGCAGAACCTGAGTGGATATTCTGCATATTTTTCATTGGACGACCAAGTTGACAGTTAATCGAGGTCGTTCTACCATCGATTACTGTTTTGAACACACCCTAGATGAAAAATTCCGAGTTGCGACCATGGCTACAAGATTCAAAAAAAGTGATTTAAAGTACTATCGCAGTGCGTTGCTGTCACTACGCGCCCGTCTGCGTGGCAACGTAACACAACTGACCAGCGAGGCACTACGAGATCAAGACACCGCTGACCAGGGCAACCTCTCCACGCTTCCCGTTCACATGGCCGATCTTGGAACCGACGCATTCGAGCAAGAATTTACCCTTACGCTTCTTCAAAATGAAGAAGGTGCCGTCAAACTGATTGATACCGCCTTATCGCGAATAGACAGCGGAACGTTTGGAACCTGCGATGACTGTACCAGCAGTATTCCCAAAATGCGGTTGAAAGCAATTCCCTATACTCCGCATTGTGTAACCTGCGCTAGAAAGAATGAACAGGCTGTCTGACATAGGTGGCCAATCGGACCCTCTGGATGCGGTTTTCCTATTCGTTCTATCAGGATTACACCCGTTGATCTTTCAGATTCGCTGTTGACAGCAACCTCCATAGATTGCTTCCTGGTCAGCATCCGCCCCTGGTTCATTTTTCAATGTTGACCCCTATCGAGAGCGGCAGTAGCATGTCCCGGTTATGTTTGGCAAGCAGTTTGCCTTTCGCTCTACACCAAAGCTTATGTAAGGAAAAATGAGCGAGCACAAGACCTCTTTGTTCACTCGACACCGGTGGTTCCTTTTCTTTGCCTTGGCAGTGAGTGGATGTGTTTGGGACCTTTATACCAAACATCTTGCCTTCGAATATCTCGGTGCCCCTCAGCCAGATCCCCCTTCACATGTCGTCATCCCGGGGATGCTCTCCTTACTGACCAACCTTAACACCGGCGCTCTCTTTGGAATTGGTCAAGGCGTGAACATCCTCTTCACCATTGCAAGCCTCGCTGCCATAGCCGTCATCCTTTTTCTGGTACTCTTCCGAGAGGCCACAAAGAACCTCCTGTACTGTATCGTACTTGGCCTGGTCATGGCCGGTGCCCTCGGTAATCTTTACGACCGACTTGGATTGCATGGCATGAAGCAGATTCAGGTAGGAAATGCACGTGGCTACTTTCTGCATGACCAGGTGCCAGAACACCTCGACGTGACTCCGGTACGTGCTGTAAGGGACTTCATTTATTTTAAGTTGGAGCCACCACTGACAAACGAGGTCTGGATAGACTGGCCGATCTTCAATTTTGCGGATTGCTTTTTAGTTATCGGGGTCTTTCTGCTGATGTTTCATTCCTTCA
>CAXEIY010000253.1:0-11672 GCA_963996245.1 uncultured Planctomycetia bacterium
CTCAAGCACGCGATAAAAGTGTATCGGATTTGAGTGTGCGTTCTCTGGTCATACAATCACTGGCCGTCACGATGCTCTTCGGGTTGTTGCATTTTTTCATGGGCTGGATTTTACGCTATTGGGGAGTATGGTTACCGCCGGGAATTGGGCCTGACACGGTTCCTGTCTGGGCTGTCTGGGCGCCTCTTTTACCCAACGAATGGTTCTTAATTGCTATTGTCGCATTTGTTTGGTTTATCCGAGTGGTACCCAGATTGATCAAGTATCAAGAATCTCCTCTGCTGGTCTTAGCGATTCTGGCTGGGGGATATTGCCTGTTGTCAACAGTAAGTATTCTCATACGTGGCTCCGGATGGAATTTAAGTCTGATGGCGACCTTTCATAGTCACGCGGAACTGCTTCAGTCGCCTTTTATCTGGGGACATTATTACCCAGACAGCTTTTTTGAAGGGAGTGTACGAGATTTCCTTCGTGAGTATCCTCAGCGCATGGGTGACCAGACCTTACATAATACGGTGCATCCTCCTGGAGGAATCCTGGTATTACGTGGAGTACAAGCTGTTTGGGGAGATGCCATATGGTCAGCGGCCTTGGTGCGCACCCTGTTTGCTGCTGGTTGTGTCATACCTATTTATGGAATGGGCAGAGATTTATTTAACCATCAGGCTGGTCTGATAGGGGCGGCACTGTGGGTCTTGTCGCCTGCTGTTTTGATGCATTCGGGCACTTCAGCAGAACCATTTTTCGCTTTGCCTGTTCTGCTGTCCATGTGGATGTTTTCCTGGTGTTTTGAAATCGACGATATGAAAGATAGAAAGCGACGTCCTGCTGAGTCTTGGAAGCGATCGACAGGTGTTGGAATTCTGGCTGGAATGATGCTTTTTGTTGCTTCGATGATGACTTTTTCAGTTGCGATGATTGCCGTGCTCTTTTCACTGTCTGTAGTACGGAGAATCTGGATTGATCGCAGCCGATGGATACCCGAAGGTGGGGCTCTGTTGGTAACCGGTTTGACTTGTGTAGTCGCCTTAACATCGCTGTATTTGCTTACCGGTTTTAATTATGCCGAGAGCCTACTGGAAGCCATACAGAATGATCGGGAAGCTTTGCCATGGAAAAAAGATCCATCCCTATCCTATCAGGCGATGGTTGGAACCGGTAATCTGTCAGCCTTCCTGTTGGGTACAGGAATGGTTTCGCTTTGCTGGTGGTTTCGTTGTGCACGCCATCGTCATTCAAAGTCCACGATTGATCGACGGGAAAATCCCTTTGGGAAGGTTTTGCCGGTGATTCTTTTATTTTTCTCATATGGCCGTTTTTACAGCCTTGAGACAGAACGCATCTGGATATTTCTGATTCCGATCATAACGGTTTCTGTCGGGTATGAATTGACACGGTGTATGAGAGGTGAAAGAGGAATGGGGTTATGGTACGCCACGGCATGGATTCTGGCGCTGCAGGTGTGGGGATTTCGATTGCTGTTTGCGGTAGGGACATCACAGCTGTGGGGCTTTCCCGGCGATTGAGAATCTACTAATTGAAGGAATCATGATTTTCAGGCAGAGGTGGGCGTGCTTCAGCGATCAAGTTAACCGGGAAGCCGTTATCGGAATGAATTTCTGTAACAGGTAAATTGTAAAGGATAATGTGGTGACCGAGTGTGGCGCGCTGATAAGACCATCGTCGGTGATCCATGATATTTTCAATCGACTGAAGAAGTGGGCTGTTCTCAACCAGAACAAAAGCAGCATTTGATTGTCGGAGATGATGGGGAAGCGACTGAGAAAGGCCACGTCGACTGGGAATGGAACTGAGCAGTAGTGGCATTACCTGGGGGGTCGTTTCCTGGTACGAGTGTGATCGTATGACGTAGAGCAGTGAACTGTAGGTCCAATAGTCGGTGTAGATTACGCCGGTATTCTCCAGAGAGAGTTGATCTACAATTGCTTCACCACGGGCAAGGCTCCAGTTGCCCCTCCAGCTGTCCCATTCACGTGGACGATCGTTGTGGATCCATTCGCGGACACCATTTAACGAGACGATGCACCAAATTCCACCGAGCATGAAAACGAAGATACGTACACGGCCATGTTTGATAATCGCTTCGATACCATATCCTGCCAGTATCGCCACACTCGGATATAGGGCAATCAGGACACGTGATGGAGCAATATCAAGTGCGCGGTATCCGGTATACCAGTAGATGGTAAAATAGACAACGGTCTGGATGAAAATAAGCCGCCCCAGTTGACGGCGTGCCGGTATTTTGTCAGACAGGATCTGATAAAGCAGTATCGGGGTTCCTGCAAGAATCAACCAGCAAGCATGGCCTCCGGTAAATTGAATCGAACGGAACAGATCTGAAACCGAAAGCGGGGATGAGGCTTTGGTTCCGGAAAAGAATTCGTAGATGACTGATTGTTTGAAATTGATCCAGTCATGAGTGAAATTGAAACAAAGTACAGGGATGAGGCCAATCAGAAGTCCGGACAGCAAACAAAAGAGGGCCTGTGTCTTGGAAAGAGAGTTTCGCTTGAACAGGGCGGTTGCGAGCACGGTTGACACAAAAAAGAGCAGGGTCATTTCCGACATCCAGTAACCCAGGCCGCCGAGAAGGCCAAGGACATGAAAACGGAATCGAGGACGAAAAAGAAGCCAGTTCGGTGGATAAAATAGCCACAGAAAAAGAGTCGAAATGAGTACGGTTTCCATGAATCCGCCCCGAACTTTCAAAGACCATTCTAATACGAACAAGGTGCTCAGGCTGAAAAGGACCATGGCGAGTAGAGCGCTCGAAAAAGAAAGGGCGCGCTGAATAAGGTCCATGAAAATGACGCCCGTAACCACCCATAGAAAGAGAACGGTCATTTTCAGGAGGATAGCGGACGATCCGAAGAGGGAAAATCCTACTGCTGCCAGGTATGATTCCAGAGCGGCACCTCCATTGTACGCATTGGCATAGTGGAACATTGGAATTTGGGACGACTCTACAATATCCAGTGCCATAACTCCGACTGTGGATTCATCACAATCAAGCATATTTTCCACAGTAAACAGTAGAAGAATCCGTAACAGAAGTCCGGCTAATAGAATGGCAGGTAATGCCATCCCACGGTTTAGATTCGTTGAAGACAGACCTGTTTCAGTTATAGGATGCATACGCGTAACACGGTTGACAGAAGGATCGTAACAACGGACTTCCAGTAAAACGAATCAGGAGTCACGGGAAGTTCCATTTCATCTAAACTTACATGTGTGGAAGAACGTTTTCCACAACAAGAGCGACGAATTGCTCGCTTGCTTTCTGCTCAAAGTGACAGATGTCTTTAAAGTGACGCCAACGTTTTTGCAGGTGTTTGTCCTGATCGATGAAAAGCGTGCCTGAAGATCGGGATGCGATATCTTTGATGACTTTGTTGTGGGCATTGACTGCACGATATACGTGTTCGGGTTCTCCCCATCGTGTACGCGTGAGATTGTGAAAAGTTTCTTCCAGCACGGCTGGAGGAACACGTCCTGCAATGTCTGTCGGGTCGTAACAGCCAAAGGTCATTAGCAGTAGCAGTTGGTTTCTTTGATTGGCCAGTGAAACGATATGCGTTACATTTTCCCGAAAGGAGTCCAGCGTTTTGATATCAGCCGCAAAATGTAGCCATTCTGGAGGAGGGGAACCTGTAGGGAGGTCTGAAGACCATCCGATTTGCTGACTTGCTGCAGTCCATATGTAGTAGAAGGTATAGGGGAAGATCAGGCGTCTGGTTGCTTGGTGCTGTTCAAAAGTATTGATCAGCCGATACCATGAATAATGGTCGTAGTCAGAACGGAACATATCTGGAGGGCAGTTGTTAGCGCGCACCTCGTTGATGCCATGGTAAAGAAGTATTAAATCGAAATGCTGTCCATCCAGGTGCCTGTATTTGATAAGACTGTCTCGAGTGGTATGAGCTTCTGCCGCGAGATTGTAGATGGTGACAGGTCGTTTGGCTGCTGTTGCAAGTTGTTCCCTTAACAAGGGTTCGACCGAACTCCACTGCTGTGTCAATACAGACCCTCCCAGAATCAGAATGTCAAAGGACTCGTTATCACCAGAGGACGTGTGCGTTTCAATATCTGCGAGTTCTGGATAAAAAATGCGGTGTAGAGACCGATGACAGTTAAAAAAGGAGGATCCCCTCAGCGCCCAATAACTGCGTGCCCCACATTCTGTGAGAATAAGCAGGAATAAAAGGTACAGTGTGATGCGGAGTAACTTGTGTCGTATGATGGAGGACACAGAATCAACGCTTTCGGATTTCATATAATCGTACGCGAGCCAATGCGTTCAATCAGCACATAAAAAAAGGTAAGGACCGTTAGGACCCTTACCTTGATCGTGAATCAGACCACGGTCTGTTCTGTCAGCGCAACAGATGGCGTTGGTGTTACGGTATCGGCTACACAGAAAAAGAGGAACCGCAGCCACATGTCTTAGTAGCATTGGGATTATTGAAGACAAAGCCACGTTTTTCAAGGCCATCGTAGTAGTCAACGGAAGTGCCCTCAAGTGCCATCATGCTTTGACGGTCAACTGCGAGTTTGACTCCGTGCATCTCCTGGATATCATCCTTTTCATCGCTTGCTTTGTCATCGAATGTAAGGACATATTCAAAACCACTGCATCCGCCACCCCGAGCAGCCACCCGTAAACAGATATCGCCAGGCATTTCCTGTTCTTCCATTACCCGTTTGACTTCGACAGCAGCTTTTTCAGTGAGTAATACTCCCATGATGACACGACTCCTCTTCGTAAAACCAAGATCAGGTGATTTGTATCAACTAATTACTAAACTGTTAGGAACGAACAATTCCCATTATAGGATTTCAAATGACATGATACGAGACTAATTGTTGCTCGTAAAGGGACTAATGGTAAGGGGAAACCGAATCGAGCAAGCGGAATTCTTCCCGTAGTTGAAATAATCAGGTTCGGTAATAAGGCGAAAGTGTGTTTACTGTTTTGAGGAGGTTCTCATTGTCCGAAGTTGTGTAACGGCTTCGGCAACCGTGCTGCTGGCAAAATCGATTTCTGGTTCTGTATTAAATCGTCCAATTCCGAATCGGAGACTGGCCCTTGCCTGCTCTTCGCTGATTCCCAGGGCGAGCAGTACGTGGCTGGGTTCGGGGTGGACCGAACTGCATGCGGATCCAGAACTGACCGCGACCTGCTGCATATTCATCATCAGCGCTTCACCGTCGACATGGTCAAAACTGAGGTTGAGGTTGCCGGGTAAGCGCTGTTGAGCGTGTCCATTGAGTGTTACGTCAGTGACTTGATTACAGATACCCTGGTAGAGACGATCTCTAAGTTTACCTATCCGCATCGATTCCGGAACGATCTCTTCCATTGCTATTGCGCATGCCTGTCCAAACCCGACAATGCTGGGAACAGGCAAGGTTCCACTTCTGAGATTTTTTTCATGCCCCCCGCCGTCAAATAAAGGTTCAAGACGAATAGCGGGACGCCGACGCCGTATGCACAGGGCGCCGATTCCTTTAGGACCGTAGATCTTATGGGCGGTGAAACTCAGGAGATGACATGCCTGGAGAGCTGTTGTGTCAGGAATCTTACCGACAGCCTGGGTTACATCCGAATGTAGTAACACCCCTTTTTGATCACAGATTTCAGCAATTTCCTTAAGCGGTTGTAGCACTCCTGTTTCGTTGTTCGCCAGCATGACGGAAAGGAGAATGGTCTGGTCATTGAGAGAATCGTTAACTTGTTGAAGATCCACAAGACCTTGTTGGTCAACCGGGAGAATGGTGACCTGCCATCCTTCTCTGCTCAGCCGTTTTACCGGGTCTAGGACAGATGGATGTTCGGTTGTGATGGTGACCAGGTGTTTGCCTTTACGCTGATTCATGCGTGCGACGCCTTTAATGGCTAGATTATTACTTTCAGTGGCGCCGCTTGTGAAAATAATTTCATTTGGAGTGGCATCGACAAGGGTTGCAACCTGTTCTCTTGCATGTTCACAGGCAACCTGGGCGTCACGGCCCAGGGAATGATGGATACTCGCAGCATTGCCAAATCGCTCACTGAAAAAAGGGCGCATGGCATTGAAAACACCAGGATCCAAAGGTGTTGTCGAGTGATGATCCAGATATACAGGGATTTCTATCATTGAGTTTGTTGAAGCGATATATATTGCATGGAAATCAATTTTTCATGCTAAGAAACTTATGTCTGGAGGTCAATCCGCTGGGGTAGACTCGGTTTGCAGTGAGTGTCTCGGATACAGAACGCTACCTTTCAGCCACATCCGTTGTGGTGGGCATACCGATTCCAGCAAGATCAATAGATTTCAACTCGATACCATTACGCAGTTTTCTGGCAGCGTGCTGATAACGCGATGCCTTTTTCCTTCGCGGCGCCTCTTCCGTATGCCACCGGGGTACTCCAAGGCATCCTGCAGCCACCTGGTCACATACACGAGCCCATTGCTGGAGCGTCATACTTAGTTCATCTGGCATATTTTCAGGAATTTTCAGCAATTCTTTGTGTTTCGATGTGCCGGCAAAGACCAGGAGTGAATCCTTTCTGAGTTGATACATGACGGCGTCGGCTATCGTCAGGTGAGCGTATAGGGACGGGTGAAGGATATCATGGAAAAGCGTGTCATCCAGAAGGCCGGTCACACTCTTTTTTCTTAGAATCGTGCTGGCGTCAATAAGAGGGCAGTGGTAATCATCTGCTATCTCCTGATAAATCTTGGCGTAATCGGATTTCATGCGCCATGGAAAACCGTCAAATTTCAGTGCCTTTTGATATGCTTCCTGTGCTTTCCGGTATTGGGCACGCGCCTCGTACACGCGACCTAGTTGAAACCAGGTCAGAGAAAACTTCGGACACAAACGGAGCGCCTCTTCCAGCAGTACAATGCGCCGAGGTGAATTGGACAATTCACGTTGGATCTTTTGGAAGAGGTTCTCTATTTCTCTGGAAACTTCGGGAGAGTGACTGTCGGGACAGAAAGAACGGCACGGTTCAAAAGCAACTTCATTGGATGCTGGCGTGATGAGTACAGGTAAAACCCGATTGGACTGACACCATTTTACAATCGACTCAAGGTGGTATCGGAAGCGGTAATAACCGTCGCGAAGTTCTCTCTTGCTGCAGATAGGAAGATCAAACAATGGCCGTGAAATATCATTTAATTTCAGGTTGTCAATCACTTGCCCGTGACGTTCAATCTGAGACATTCTACGTTCGATGAGTGGGAGTAGATAAGAGGGTTGTATCCATGACGGGGTGTCGGGATTACGGTCCAATCGGTATCGTGTGAGAAACTCGTTATGTCCAGAGTAAACCAGCAGTACATGAGGCCGTATCGAAAGTCTTGTTAATTGTTGATAGGCCTGTTCGAGTGTAGCTCCGGGTTCGGAAAGATTTTCAACTACAACGGGTCTGTCAGGATAATTATCCTGCATGCGATATCCCACTATGGCCGGGAAGGCGAATTGCTTTTGATAGGGGAATCCGGCAGTGGAAGATCCACCAATTGCTGCGATTCTGATTTGGCGTGGAGGTGTTGCCGAAAGTTGAACGTCGAGGGGTTGCGGCGATAAATCCCAACGATCCAGCATGGAAGAAGCTGTTTCCAGGATAATGAGCGTGACAATTGCGGGGTACAAGTATTGTTTTCTCAGGACTTGTTCTACGAAAGACCACTTGTTATCGGAGACCGAACGAAGGGATGGAATCTGTCGCAAAAGGTGTCGGATAAGGATATATCCCAGGGCAAGAATCAGGGACAGATAGTAGGCATGGGTTAACCACCAGAGCGTTCGCAGGAAGCCATACTGCAACTGATGCCGTTTCTCGAGGTTGAGCAATTCAAAGGTAGAAACTCCCGCATAGACAAGGAGCACCGGAATGAGTACGGCCAGCGCTAAAGGTACAAGAAGGTGCCAGCGAATTTTTTCGAACGGTTTTCGAACAGACATCCTGGAGTGATCTTCGAAGATAAGGTTGTGGTGTGATACGGTTGTAAACAGCACTCAGAAAGGTTTTCGGACAGGATAATTTGGTCAGGTACGGAATGTTGAAGAGAGATGCGCTCACCTTTGTGAAAAAGGGAAACGCAAGAGCGTATCGAGATGGGCGTGCACACAGTCCTTTAAAACAGAACGATTGTACCCCCCTTCGAGAACGCTGATTAAACGGCCATCGGCATAATCCTGCGCACAGTTGCAGACGATTTCAGTCAAGGGGATAAAGTCTTCGGTTTCAAGGCCCAGTGATCCGATCGGGTCCAGGGTGTGACTGTCGAATCCAGCACTGATCATGATTAATTCAGGACGGATACGTTTTGCCAGCGTTTCTATGGCATTTTGAAACTGCTTTAAATATGTCGATCGTGGGGTGCCAAAAGAAACAGGGATATTAAACGTATAACCGGCTCCTTTTTCACTTCCAGTTTCATCCGCTCTGCCGGTTCCGGGGTAAAAAGGGTACCGGTGAATGGAAAAAAACATAACCCTCGGTTCTTTGTAGAAAATGTCCTGAGTACCGTTTCCGTGATGAACATCCCAGTCGATGATCAAAATACGAGTGAGTTCGTGTTGGTTCATCGCGTGTTTAGCGGCTACTGCAATATTGTTGAATAAACAGAATCCCATGGCCTGTTCCGCCAATGCATGATGTCCCGGAGGCCGTATGAGGCATAACGCCTGGGAATCCGGGCCCTGTATAACCCGATTGACAGCATCGACTACGGATCCGGCCGCGTGCAGCGCGACGGTAAAGGATTGGCGGCTTACCAGCGTATCTCTTTCAATAGGACCGCCACCCTGTTCGGACAGTTCTCGCACTTGATCAACGTACTGAGGCAAGTGGGTATTTTGCAAGAGCTTCAGCGAAACGGGCGTGACCGGTATCTGTGTGCACCGTCGTATGATTTTGGTTTCCTGTAAATGCTGGATCAGTGTGGTAATCCGGTCAGGATGCTCGGGGTGGTTTCCGGTCTGATGGTCACAGAAAAGAGGGTCGAGATACAGAAGAGTCATGGTGAAACGCTCTAATGAGATGGGTCAACAAACACGGGTCTGGGTTTGGTTCAAACAAAGATGATCTTCTGTTAATCTACCAGATACGATCAGGGTCAGCTATTGTACGCAGTTGCCGTAATTATATGTTGGGTAACCGGTGGCAGTAGCAGGATATGCAGCCGATGCTTCCAAACCTCACGTACATCCGGCGGTTTGGCTTTGAGAGATCAAGTCATTCCGAATGCGAGAATCATTTTTACCGAAAACGGGTAGTCGCGCGGAAGACCTTATGGTTGATATGGAAGAAGAGTCACCACAAGTTCTAGTCACGGGTTCAACAGGGTTTATCGGAAGCCATCTGGTGGAATTCCTGTTGCGACAAGGGGCGCGTGTTCGATGTTTGGTCCGGTCACGTTCGAATCTGCGATATCTGAAAGATTTGAATGTCGATCTGGTTACCGCGGATCTGCGTAACCGGGGAAATTGGGATCAGGCAATCCGTGGTGTCGATTATATTTTCCATTTGGCAGGTGTTACGGCCGCTGCAACCAGAAGAGGGTATTTTGAAGGAAACCTGCTTACCACCCGGCGTCTTGTTGAGTCGTGTATGCATGAAGGTAATCAGTTAAAGCGATTCATTCACATAAGCAGTGTGGCAGCCGGCGGGCCGAGTCGGGACGGACGACCAGTCAATGAGAACCAAATAGCTCGCCCGATTTCTTCCTATGGTCATAGTAAACTGGCTGCGGAACGCCTGGTTCTGGAGTCCCGGCTTCCGTTTCCGGTAACGGTCATTCGCCCATCTATTGTATACGGTCCTCGTGATCGGGATATTTACAAGTTTTTCCGGATGGCACAGACCGGAACGATTACCCACGTGGGGCATCGGAATCGTTATGTAAGCCTCATTCATGTGCGCGATCTTGTCACCGGTTTGATGGAAGTGATGAGAACCCGGGAGAATGAGGACCAGTGCTATTATTTCACCAATCCTCAATTCTATTCACGTCGGTGTCTTGCCCATAAGATTGCATTGTCGGTGCAACGTAACTCAGTAAGGCAGATTGCTATCCCTGAGCCATGGTGGTATCTCGCCGGTTTCGGCATGGAGCTTTTGTTGCCAGTTGTTAAAGATCCTTCCATTTTGAGTCGTGAAAAAGTATGGGAAGCCTGCCAGGATTTCTGGATCTGCAGCCCTGCTAAAGCCTTGAAACATCTGGGGTGGCAGTCGGTTATATCACTTCAGGAAGGATTGCGGGACACGGCGCGCTGGTATCGCCTGAGCGGATGGTTGCAGGATTAAAGATCACGTGGGGTTGGCCTGCCAGCAGGAAAGGTCATCTCTGTCGTGCAGGGAACTGGGTACAGAGCGCAGCCAGAGAGTATTCAATGACTTTCAACGATTCTTTTGAGTTCCTTGACGTGCTCAGTGTATGCACCACGGCCCGCAGAGGTCAGTGAAACCCATGTACGTCGGTGTCCAAAATCTCTTCTTTTTACGACGGCAACATAACCAGCCTCTTCAAGTGATTTAATGTGCTTGGAGAGTACCGAATCACTCACCGCAAGCTCGGCACGCAATAACTGAAATTCAGCCTCTTCCAGCTGGACCAGGAACGCACAGATTTGCAGCCGGTTGGGTGCATGTATGATTTTGTCAAAACGGTATGTCTTCATTACACCGTTTCCACATTAATTTTATTGTACCAATGACGTTCAACCAAACTGAGCAAGTACATTAGAACGGAAAATATCCCACCACAAAGCAAAGAGGCCGAAACATGACCAAGGCTTTCTCGCAAAAGCTGCGCCACAATAATTAACAAAAAGAATAAGGGCACCAAGATGATCAGCCCAACAACCGCTGTCTTGACAGGAAATATTATTGTCGAAACCCTGGTTTCTTGACGTTGGTACGATATCACCAAAATCATCAATAAAATGATCAATACTGTGTATTGACGCAGATCTGCCGCCGATAGACTCACCAAACTTCCCGATAACAACGCAATCAAAGGCCCAAACCAACGTGGCGGGGTTGCTCTTCGCATCGCAGCCCCCTTCATTTGCTGTATGGTACCAAGCGCTTTATGTGCTTCACTGGATGCAGCGCTGTGTTTTTCATTCTTCATTTTGAAACGCCCTTCTGTACCCATTCATTGGTTGGATACTTATACGTCAGGTATGCGGTGGACAAACCGACGATGATGGCCGCGACATAGGGAGCTGGGGGAAGGTCAGCTATCGGAAAAGCACCCTCCAGACGGATCTCAGGCCTTCCGTATACCGTAGCCACTCTTCCCGCGAACATCACAACAGCAAAGAAGAGTGCCTGTAAGAGAATAAAAACTTTTCCTGAACCTGAATGTGGTAAAAAGGGGGCCCTTACCCCCAGCAATCGTTCGTTGTACCTAGCAAGCAGAACCAACAAGACAACTGAGATGCCCGATAACCACATTACCAATGCCCACGAGTTCTCATGCTCTGCTGCCATAAGTGAGAAATTGAAGATGCCGCACAGCAAAGAGATCATGGTGATCAACCAGAGTGGCGGCCTTAATTGCAATATTGTCTCATTTCCTATTTTGTTCAAAGACTCAAGTGCCGATTGTGCCTCTGCGGTTGTAATCTGTTTTTCATCTGTC
>CAXEIY010000254.1:0-3145 GCA_963996245.1 uncultured Planctomycetia bacterium
AGGGGTAGTGAGTTTTCAGACACAGTCAGGGGTGCCTAAAAGAATTTCTTTCCCTCTAATATCAAAACTTTACAGGTACTCTTCTACTTGACTTAGTTCGTAAAGTAGTTAGGTGCGTTTTTACACGGAGGATAAGGAAGAGACGGAGGACCACCGAAAAAGTCTCCCATCTTCAGGAGGAGATCATAATAAAAATAGAGGTGTTATGAAGGTACCATCCGCTAGCCAAATTCATACATCATTGAGACTAATTTTTAACTGGATCAAAACAGGGGGCTCGACAAAAGTGCCATTGGCTAAGATGTAAAGTTAATGATCAATTATTTAAGGATGATTTCACCAAGCACGTGGAAGAAAAAATTCAAACCAGTGCCTGAATGAGTGAGCTTTTGATCAATAAGGATCGTTATTTTAGACCTTGAGATATCCCTGTTGGAGCCCGTATGAAAGCATCCGGTTAGCATCAAGTACCCAGGGGCCATCGGATTGTAGTGAGATGGACACCCTCTCGTTAATCAACTGGCGTACGCGTTCTCCATCAACCAATAGACTGCCTTCCTTGACAAAAAAGTTGAAGGGTTCATTGAGTTGCATGCGTTCATATTTGTCAAAGCCGAATTTTTCAAGGACCCCTGCAACCAGGAAACCCCGTACATTATTTTTGTTCCCAGCGATGGCATAAATGCCGTGGGACTGTTCCGGGTCGACTTCCATGATGGAGCCCAGCAAACCTGAAATTCCTGAATCACCCGGAGTTGCCCTTGAGGCAAAGACATGGGTCAGTTTTTTTGCATCCCAGACCGCCCGTCCACCCAGCTGTTTCTGGCTGGATAATGCAATATCGACCAGCGCAACTTCCTTCCATTCACCTCCAGCTGCCTTGAGCCATTTGTGCTGCAGACAGAAACCCGGAGATGAATTCCCTTCTGCCAACTGCCTAAGATACATTCCGGCGGCAAGTCCCGCACGGGAACCTTCGTGGAATTCTGGGAAGATGTTATTGGTGCCTGTGGAAAGAGGAAGGATAGGAACGCTGGAAGACTCTTCGGCAACCAGCCGGTTGGTTCCATCACCACCCAGAGTTATTATAAGACAGACTCCATTAGCGACCATTTGCCGGGTGGCATTCAAAGTGTCTTCGGGTCCGCCTTCCGCTCTGATAGTAACAGGCCGGGCATCGATACTCAGTTGTTCACATTTTTCCAAGGCCTGTTGGATCATGTACAAGCGTTCTGGCATGTAAAGGATCCGAAAGTTCCCCATACTCAAAAGGCCGCAGATGACTCTGCGTAATAAGTTTATTTTTTCCAGTTGCGTTACATTTTTGGCCCTTGAAACGAGCCTACGTACGTCATGCCCCGATGAGGGATTGGCAATGATGCCAATTTTCAGGGATGAAAATGTTTCTTCGGAAACTGGGGCTCTTGAAGGTAGAATCAGATTTCTGAGTTGTGGTTCGGAGACGTGATCCCGCACGTCCTGAGAGATTATTTCGATTCAGTCCGATGGTTCGATTCGCGCCAAAACGGTTCCGGGTTGGAATAGTTCGTTTTCTCCAACACAAATTTCCTTGAGTATGCCACTCACCGGCGCGGGGACCTCCATCGAGGTTTTCACCACTGTAATTTCCAGAAGATTCTGGCCTACTTCAATACTGTCGCCCACAACGGCTTTCCATTGGCTGACCAGGCCATCAGCTTTTTCCTTGGTGGGCCAGTCTGCTTCATTCAGCACGAGTTCAATCATTGGTTCATAGCTTGGGGATGTTCCGGAGACGCATGGTCTCCGGAAAGGTTGATTACATCATGCTACGGACGCATGATTCGATATCGTCCACCTGGGGAATAACGGCCTGCTCCAGGGGAGGGCTGTATGGAATTGGAACATCAGGGACTGCCAGGCGCTGGACCGATCCTTTCAGGTTCACTCTGTCCAGGTTTTCGGCAACAATCGCAGATATTTCACCGCTTAGTCCGAAACTCCGGTAATCCTCATCGGCAATACAAAGCCGTCCGGTTTTCTGGACGGAATTGATGACTGTTTCACTATCCAGTGGGACGAGGGTTCGCAAATCGATGATTTCGACACTGATCCCGTCCTCGGCAAGCTTGTCCGCTGCGATGACGCTTTTTTGGACCATTTGGCTAAGGGTCACTAGGGTGACGTCGGATCCCTCACGAATGATACTCGCCTTACCAAAAGGGACTGTATACGATTCCTCGGGTACCATGTTGGTGCTTCCCGTAAAATAGGCCATCCAAGGCAGGCCCATGATTCCCTTGTGAAAAAAGTACATCACCGGGTTGTCATCACGGATGGCCTGGATCATCAGACCTTTGGCGTCATAGGCATTGGAAGGAACGACAATTTTTAACCCCGGGGTGTGCGCAAACAGGGAATAGAGGCACTGGGAATGCTGAGCCGCATCGTTGTAGCCACCTCCGATGGCCGTTGTTAGGACCAGTGGTAGGCGGACATTTCCTCCAGACATGTAGGTGTTCTTGGCCATGTGGTTGTATATCTGGTCCATGCAGACGCCGAAAAAATCGACAAACATTAGTTCAACGATTGGACGCATACCTTCCGCGGCAGCGCCCGTCGCCGCACCAATGAACGCGGTTTCCGAGATGGGAGTGTCCATTACCCGTTCCGGACCGAATTTGTCCAGCAAGCCGCCGGTGGCACCAAAGATGCCACCGTACTTGGCCACGTCTTCGCCCAATACAAAAACGTCCGTGTCCCTTTCCATTTCCTGTGCGATCCCCTCTGAGATCGCAGCCGCCATCGTGAGTTCTCGCTCTGACATAAGTATTTTCCTCTGTTATAGGGTTGATCAAACAAACACGTGCATTTCCGCTTCGGATACCGCGGGATAATCGCTATTGCGCGCAAACTCGTAGGCTTCGCCGACTGCCTCGGAAGCCCGTTGCCGAATCTGCTGATCCTCAGCGTCGCTCATTCCTTGATCCTGGAGCTGTTTCTGCAGACGATCAATTGGGTCGTTCTTTCGCAGTTGATCAACTTCACCCTGGGGACGATAGGCTTCCGCATCGCCTTGAAAATGGCCTAGATAGCGGTCGGTGCTCACTTCGATCAAGGATGGGCCATCTCCCCTGCGGGCACGGGTGACGGCTTCTCCCATTAC
>CAXEIY010000255.1:0-6794 GCA_963996245.1 uncultured Planctomycetia bacterium
AGAATCGCTTTTCGAACCTGGTCCTTGTTTGACTGTGCAAGGACCGCCTGGACACTAAACCATCCAGGACCAAATTCCGGTGTGTAAGAACTGCTTTGAACACTGTAAACAAGTTGTTTTTCGTACCGTAACAGTTGTACCAGTCGTGAGCTTTCTCCCTGAGTAAGAACGTAGGCTGCAACATCGAGTGGATACAGATCAGGGTGGGACAGCTCAACGGTTGGCCATGCGATGGCGAGATTGGAGACCTGTCCTTCCATGGTGCGACGTGCGCTGCGCGGAGATACTTGTTCGGGCTCAGACGGCATCACAACCAGGCTTTCTGTCTGCCTTCGTGTTTCTTTAAACTGTGTGGCAACTGAATCGAGGACAGATGCCGTGTTCACGTCCCCTACCACCACAAAGACCATGTTGTTAGGGACATAACGGTTTCGGTAAAAGTCAATGATGGCCTCATTTTGAGTGTCTTGAAGTACCTGCGAATATCCAATGATAGGGTGACGCGCGGGATGGCTGCGGAAAAGCAGCTTTTGAAGCATGTGAAACTCCACCGTTCTCCGGTCATTGGATCGGTCGGCCATTTCTCGTTGTACCACCGCCAGCTCCCGTGTGAATTCATCTGGATTGAAACTGCAGTGCTGCATCCAGTCGGCGACCAGGTCAATGGCGGTGCTAACGCGTGATGCAGGGCAATCTACAAAATAGGCAGTTAATCCAAGCGATGTGAAAGCATTGGAAACACCGCCCAGTGTGTCGAGTAGTTCTTCAGATTCCGTTTCCGTACGGTTGCTGGTGGTACCTCCAGATACAACATGCTCCAGTACGTGGCTAAGGCCAGCGCCAAGGTATTTCCCTTCATACACGCTACCGGTGTTTTTGACATAACAACGTACGGTAGCTACTGGAGCGGAATGGTTCTCCTGTACGATAATCGTCAGGCCGTTGTCATGTGTGGCTAGCGTGATAGTATCACTCAACGATTGACGTGAAACATAAGGATTGGCATCAGGTCGCGACTGTGCACTGACAACATTGGTTACTCCGAATACAAGGAGACCACACAGGAACAGGACAAAGCGGATCATTGAGAAATCCTTTCAGGAGAGGGACGGCAGCGGTGTTCGTTCAATAATCACCATGCATCTGGTTAAGTGATTTTCCACCAGGTGTTGTGAAGAGTCTGATTCAGAATTCAGTAGCCTGGTCTAAGTATGTCATACATTTTGTATCAGGTTAGAAATGAATGGTTACTTGCCCGGAAGTCTAGGTGAATTACTGCGGCATTGTCAAGTATCCACTCTTGAATGGCAGGCCAATTATGTCCGTCTGAGTTACTCTAAATCAGATGATTTATTCCCATTAATAATTACGGCACGGTTGCTTGATCGCGATGATATCTGATGGATGTGATAACCAGGTCTAAGATAATCCGGTAGAGGGATAAGTGTTGTCGCTATACAACGGTTTGCTGCGGACACGGCTTATCTACTGATGCATCCACTCCATTTTCCCTATAGTATGAGGAGTAAGAACTGTCCAGTTCCACCAGGAGACATGTACATGCTCGAAGTTACCGGACCGTCTTCCGCGTGTTGCAATAAAATGATGCGTCGAGATTTTCTTCGCATTGGCAGTCTTACATTCGGTGGCCTCACCCTTGCAGATTTACTTCGTCATCGTGCGGTACAGGCGCATCCAAGATCCGACACCGCTGTCATTTTCATTGAACTCGATGGTGGCCCCTCTCATTTTGAGACGTATGATCCTAAACCTGAAGCACCTCCGGAATACCGGGGACCATTTCAATCCATTAATACAAATGTCTCAGGTGCTAATTTCAGTGAATTAATGATGGAACAGTCACGCGTAATGGACAAGATGGCAGTGGTTCGTTCTGTGTCCCACACCTCAGCGGACCACGGAAATGCAGCGCATTTGATCAATACGGGTTATTACCGTCGTAGCGGCCAGGGCGGGCCTCAGGAAATGCCCGGTGTCGGGGCGTACAGTGCACGAATTGGCAATCAACAGGCTAAAGGTGTTCCACCGTATGTCGCCCTGCTGGGTACGATGCGCTATGGAGCTGCCTCTTACCTTGGTAAGGCTTTCAATCCTTTTACCGTAGATCAGGATCCCAACGCGGCAAACTTCAATGTGCACAATCTGACCTGTCCACCGAATCTGGATTTCGAGCGCATTCAGTCTCGAAGAAAATTGCAGCGGACACTCGATCGGCATAAACGTATCAATGATCTTGCAGGGACTTCTCAGGCAATGGACAAGTTCACGCAAAGGGCGTTTGAAATAGTTTCCACTGCCAAAGCAGCTGACGCGTTTAATCTCAACAAGGAATCGGAAACCACACGGAACCATTACGGAAGAACGCACATCGGTCAGGCAATGCTTCTGGCACGACGTCTTGTAGAGGCCGGTGTTACGTTTGTCAGTGTACGGGATCGGGAATGGGATGACCACGGACAGATTGAAGGTCGTATGAAGATACTAAGACCTCGTTTCGACCGAGCACTGGCCGCACTGATTACGGATCTGTATCAACGAGGTTTGGATCGTCGCGTATTATTGGTTGCAATGGGAGAATTTGGACGTACCCCGCGCATCAATCGTAATGCAGGCAGGGATCACTGGGCACCGGTGATGAGTGTGGTGTTTTCTGGTGGATCTCTCCGGATGGGGCAAATAATCGGATCATCAACCGCTCTCGGTGATGCCCCAAAGGACAATCCGTATCGGCCCGATCATGTTCTTTCCATGGTCTATCGGCACTTGGGAATAGATTCATCGATCACTTTCCCAGATTTTTCTGGCCGTCCACGCTATCTGCTCGAGCACCACGACTGGATTCATCCATTAATATAGTGGAACGACATGAAGATGGTCACACAGAACGGGCCGATATAAATTCTTCTGTGGGTCACCGTTTTCCTTCAATCAGCTCCTGGAGAGACAGTTTTTGGAAGACCAGATTAGCCTGGCTTCCTTCGTAGACAATTCCGAGCTGCTCGTCATTGATGCGAGTAAGGTTGGGATAACCATTGCCACGTCCCACATCAAGCAGGACACTGCGTGGCCATGTTCGACCGTTGTCCAGACTGACCTGAATGGTCTGATGGTCTCGCGCGGTTTGTGAGTGAGGGTTGGCAAAAATAAGACACGATGTCCTTTGGCCGTTTAAAGGATAGCTCAGACGGATAAGACTACCATTACAATTGGGTTCGATCAGGGTGTTCTGGTTGCTTTCATGTGGGATCCATGTTGTTCCCAGATCATGGGTAACATAAACGGATCGATATCTTATGTCACCTTCGGTTCGCATGTTGAGCATGATCGATCCATCGGGTAACTGGACGGCTTGACACTCACTGCTTTCTACGGGTGCCGGCTTGCTGAGAGTCCACGTTTTTCCATGGTTACGACTGAACATCAGATTGGAAAAACTTAATCCTTTTTCATCTCTTCCCTGGCTCGGCATTACCAGTGTGCCATCCATCAGATTGATTCCCTGGCTGGGCGAAGGCGCAAATAGCCACCAGGCCTCTTTTTTTAATTGCCGAGTGACATTTTCCGGCGGACTCCAGGTTTGCCCGTCGTCTTTCGAACGAACCATAAGAAATTGAGCAGTGGTTCCAATTTCATAGCCTGGTTCCGAGCCATCTTCATTCCATTGATGTTTTCCCGGTTTACCATACATCCATACGGCGGAAACGAAGATTTCACCGGTCTGATAGTCAACGATAATGCCTGGGTCACTGCAGCCATTCTGTTCCTGTGGCAGGTTTCCATACTCGCCCATGTCCATGATCACTTTTGCCGGCTCCCAGGTCTGTCCGCCATCGGTACTTCGACTGAGTCCTATGTCGATATCCTCCTGGAGGTCACGTGATTTGCGACGTCGCAGATCATAAACACAAAGCAGGGTACCATTTCGTGTACGAGTGATCGCGGGTATCCGATGGGTATGTACTCCGGCGTCAGTATGACGTCGCAGCGCAATGCCAATTCGCTTCCGTACATGAGGACTTTTGTCTATAGGTACGACTTCCCCTTGTGATGTTTCAATGGATGTGCAGGTTACGTCCACACGATTGAGAAGACTGGCCGTCGAACGAATCTGACAGGAAACCCAGAAATAATAGGTGCCTCTGTTCAGAACTCGCCTCGCCGGAAATCTTATAGAAGGGGTGGATGCCTGGAGAGGCTCCGCATAACGCTTGGTTGTTGCAAAGGTACTTGAACGGTCCGTTTCGAACATTTCGAGACTCTTGATGTCCTCAGGATTGTCACTACCCGCAAGGGTGAGAGTGAATGCATGAATGATTGTCGAATCATCAGGAACATCGAGTTTGATGCGCAGAAGAGGATTGTGAGGGTTTCGAATCAAAACCGGATGAACCTGTTGTGTGAGTGAAGCCGTCACGGCAGGTTTGTTATTTGCATGCAACACCGACAAGAACAGTAGTAGAAGTGCAACCAGAGTGCAGGTCGGAATCGAGTGCAGTGATCCCTTGCGAACGCCATTCACATGGAAAGGCTGTGTCTTTTCTTTGCACGACAAATAATGGCAACCTGTCACAACAAAGTTCAAAGGTGCTCGGTACATTTGAAATCAATCTCCTGGCGTAAGTTCCAAATGATGATAATGAGAACGCGGTTATTTTTGGACCCAACTATCAATATCGAGTTTGTTAGTGTTTGATATAAGATACACAATAGGAAACAGATGCATTATATAATCGAAGAGGATAATCGAATAATATAATTGTTAGGTTCCTTGAAGAAGATCCTGTCACGACAGATGGGCCGTAAGATTCCGATAGCGAGTGCGGTCGCAGCGACTGTTCTCTTTGCAATTTCGACTTATCTGCACTCTGTTGATGTGGACTGGGCGCAAGTGGCGAGTCTTTGTTTGGTGCTGAATTTCGCAGATCGGATTACCGAATCAGTACGACGAAGGGGCACGTTAAAAAAGTCCGACATGACTACTTCAACGGTCCATTATCGTAATCAACTCCTATAACCATGAGTGTGTAGAGCCACCATCATGCCGCTGAATGATCGGTATTTTAACCGTCGTAATGATAAGGTTGTTTTGCCACCACAATTCAACGGATCACCTGTCCGACACCTCGCTTCACTGGTGAATCGAGTACCTTGTGTTTCACCGCCACCTTCAATGATGCTCGCCCTGTTTGTTTGGTTATTAGCAGGTACCCCCTACCAAGTTTCTGGTCAATTTGATTTTGAGCAGTTGCCGATCGATTATCACCGTACGACAAGTGATGACAGTCTGATGGAACTGCAGTCTCGATTGCAATCCAATGAAATTCGTTCTCACTATGATACGGAGAAGGGATATCTGCCCTGGCTTCTTAAAGAACTGGATATTTCTGAGTCGTCACAGGTGATGGTGTTTTCCAAAACCAGTGCGCAGGTGCAACGTATTTCTCCTAATATTCCAAGAGCTATTTATTTCAATGACCACACCTATGTCGCCTGGATCCCGCGAGCAGCACTGATTGAGATTATGGCCGTTGATGCACAACTCGGTCCGGTTTTCTACACGCTTGCTCAAACGGATCCGTCGCGCGTCCAGTTTCGTCGAGATCAGGGGCAATGTCTTTTGTGTCACGCATCACCAAGAACACAGCGTGTACCCGGAGCTATGGTGCGTTCCATGCAGGTAGATATCAATGGTTTACCACTATTCGACGCACCGCATGTTACGACCGACCACCGCACGCCTTTTGTACGCCGCTGGGGAGGTTGGTACGTAACTGGAAAGCATGCGAGCATGCAACATATGGGTAATGCATTCGTTAGAAACAGGAGAGATCCCGAACCATTCAATTACCGGCAGGGCGCTAATCTGACGGATCTCACCCAGCATGTCACACTTGATCTGTATCCAACCCCACATAGCGATCTTGTGGCCTTAATGGTTCTGGAGCACCAGTCTCAGATGCTGAATCATTTGACCAAAGCCAATTTTGAAACACGAATCGCAGTGGATTACGACAACGTGCTTAATCGAGCACTTGACCGCCCCATGGATTTTAGAAGTAACTCGACCAGAAGGCGAATTGCCGCGGTAGGTGAAACGTTAGTTAAATACCTGTTATTTATTGATGAATACCGATTAACCGGCTCGGTATCCGGCACGTCAGAATTCACTAGATTATTTCCTTCAGGCGGACCACGAGACCGTCTGGGTCGCAGTCTGCGTGATTTTGATCTTGAGCGAAACCTTTTTAGATATCCATGCAGCTACATGATTTATACATCCTCATTTACCAATCTGCCCGATCCCGTGAAAACCTATGTGACCCGGCGCATGCAAGGGATTCTTTTCAGCTCTTCACGCCGTCCGCCGTTTGATCAACTTAGTGACAACGATTGCCGTAATGTACGAGAGATTCTAGCGGACACCCTGCCCGGGTTATGGTAACTAGCAACCCCGAAGCGACTGTTCATTGTGAGTGTAGGGAGTGTGTTTTTAAGGTATCGTTAGCCGAGTAACATAAATGGTGGTGCTTTCGAACTGGATGGCGGGTGATTTATGAACCTGACAGTACGACGAAGGAGAGTCTTTGATACCTTTGGGCAAGTAAACTGTACGGCAAGGGAAGGTTAACCGGATGATGACGTCGCTTTGCGGGAAACATCGATAATAGATGGAGTCACATCATGATTCGTATTCTTATCACTCTGAGTTGTGTCTTCTACCTGGTAGCCATCCCGTCCTCTGGGTTTGGAAAGACCTATCACGTTTATTATCT
>CAXEIY010000256.1:0-13676 GCA_963996245.1 uncultured Planctomycetia bacterium
AGCAGCTTGACAGGGATGAGCAGCTGTCGGAGCAGCTTGACAGGGATGAGCAGCTGTCGGAGCAGCTTGACAGGGATGAAAGGGACGAACAGCTTGACAGGGACGAGCAGCTTGACAGGGACGAGCAGCTCACGGTGTCACAAGAGCTGTCAATCAAGATGTAATGATCTGCCATGGCTCGAGAAGAAAAAACAGGTAATGTTGCCGTTCCGGCTAACGCTGCTGCTATGCGGCTAAGAAATCCTCTCCGGTTTGCATAATGATACAACATAGGTTATTCGCTCCTTTTACGGGGAATTCGTTATCCTACAAGCGCGTGCGGTGTGAGTAAGATATGCAACGAAATATTTTATTCTTTGTGTAGTACCTATATTTACTGTGAATTTTGGATTAAGTAACCCATCCTATGTATCTTTTCTCGTCAACCAGGCCGTGGTTGTATGGATAAAAATTTACTGTTAGTAAAATTGGATCATTTGGGATAATCGTATTTCGATGCCGGGTTTGGTGGGTTGAAACGTATAAAATGACTCGTTTTGGCCTATTGGGACATGTTTTCGGTTAGCTAAACTGAGGGTGACAAATGGTAAATATGAGGTGTTCACGATACCCAGCGCTGTGATCCACAATATTGGTAAAGGGTGAAAATGGGGCCAGACGACGAGATTTGTTATTGTTTTCATGTCACGAAACGAAAAATCACACAGTTTTTACGAGTCCGCAGACCTAAACGTGCCAGCCAACTGTCCCAATGTGGCGGTGCGGGAACAGGATGTGGATGGTGCCGGACGTGGCTTGAGCGGTACTTTCGCGAAATGGATGCAGATACAGTGCTTGAACAAGAAGAGACAGAACCAGCCGATTATGCTCAACTGAGAGAAAAATACATTCGTGCCGGCGGGGGAGTGCCTGCCGCTGGAGCCACTCCATTACCTGATAAATCGCTGATGGATGAGTCCAATGATAATGGGAGTGAGCCGGAATCTCGTAGCGAGCTTTAGTTGTTGAAGGCTCTGTCATAGGATCAAATGATCGGATGAATGGGCCGATGTGAAATTCACCAAATCCGGAATCGTGTGAAGCTCACGAATGCATTCTGTATGCGGTATGTCACCCCGTTAATAAGGCATAGAGTGTTTGAATTGATTTGGTTTTCGGTATCCATCGATCCGGTTATGTATATCCTGGCAAAGGGAAGTTGGTCATGATTGACGAACAGGAAGGAACACAGCAGGAATCAGAGACGGATTCGGCTAATGATGGTGGAGTTTCTTTGGATGCGGATGCAACTTACGCTGATCAGAGGGAAATCGATGATCCAGAACGGATGGATTATCTACCCGAGTCAGATCAGGGTCATGATTCCCAATCAGCAATGAATGAAGAAAATCAAGGAGTTTCAATCCGGGCTCGACCCCCTCTTTTCTTTTTCTGGCCCACATTAGCTGCCTCGCTTCTATTTTGTTCCATTACAGGTTTTGAAGAAACGAAGCAGACCGGGGAGATCACAGAGCCAACAGTACAAGAGAAAAATAATTCCGTGGAGGAGTCTGATGATGAGAGTGGTTGGTCACTTTGGTTACCGCGTTTGCCACGTCCCTTTTCACTGGCCTTGATGCTGGGTTTCAGTTCAGCGATGGGAATTTATTTTGTCTCCCACTTGTTTTTTCATGAAACACAGATGACTGCATTCGATCAACTGAGCGGTCGTAATCTGATTTTCAAAAAAATGAGTCTGATGGATTTCTTTCGTGGACTGATTGTCTGTTTTCTGATCTTCAGTCCCGCTCACGGATTACTGGCATTGATGTCATTTTATGCTTTTGGATTAATGACTGATCATCAGTCATTTACCCAGGTCAGGCGACTGCGGTCAGGTATGGTTTGGGTAATCGGAGCCATGCTGCTGGTTGTCGTCCTTGAATTATTGCACGTAGGGAAAGTCCAGAAACCGGTGGTTTGGCAGTCATCAAAGGCTGAAGCGGGAATGCTGGCGGCTGTGTTTTTTCTAGTCTGGGCTTTCAATATGTTTGTTTTGGCCTTTGACTTTAACGGTACTGGATTGGTTGCATTATCGTGTTTTCTGGTCCTGATGGGGGCATTGTTTGTGTTGTTGGAATTACAGTTTCCGCATTGGGGAATTCAGGTATTCTTTTCGGATATTTTGGGAGGCTTGCAGGGAATTCGGGTTAATTCCAGTTTTTATTACGCAGTAGCCTTTGTTTTAAGCACCCTCATGGTTTTTTCAGGATTGGTCGCCAAGGCGGATTTCTGGCAGATTACCCCTACGGCAATCATTCATCGTCGGGGAATAATTAAACAAAACAGCCGTCACTACGGTGCACTGGCAAATTTTCATTACCACGTGGAATATCCGGATTATTTTGAGAGTGTTTTGGGCGGTCAGTCTGGAATTTTTATCCTGAGTCTTCCAAGAGAGGAACGTCCGGAAATTGTTGAGCATGTCTGGTATGCTCGTCACTACGATCGTCAGATTCAAAAGGTACTGTCTGAAGTGGGTGTTGAAGATCTGTGAAGAACGGTATTACTTGGTAGGTATTTGACAAGAAAAGTTTCTATGCTTGCCGAATCCCGGCAAAAAAAGGACAAATTTCATGATACAGAGCCTACCGACATTGTACATCGTCTATGGACGCAATAGCATAACGATTAATCTGTTAGTGGCATCGTAGTGGAAAAGGAATTGTTCCTGGTTAGAAGATGCCATTTTCCGATGTAAGTCATATGAGAAGTTTGAAGGAAGAAGGTTATGCGAGCTCACATTTTCTCTGGACTTCTGATGGTCCTACTGGTGGCGGTGCCACTTGCTACGTGCGCACAGGAACGGATTTCTCTGGAAGTCATTGAGCTGCGCAAGGGCTATCGGGTGGAAGGTGAAATTCTCAAGGAAACCGACAGCGAACTTGTTGTGGACATAGGAATTGAGCTGCTGCGTATTCCTAAGGAACACGTGGTTCGTCGGTTTCGTCGTGACCGTGAACCAGTTGCGGATTTAAAACAGTCAAAAAATGCAATTTACAATATGTCGGAGTTACTGGCAGAGAAGAGCGTATCGATTCTAGCTGAGCAATTTGGCGAAGCAGTGGTACTTGTTCAGACACCTTCAGGACTTGGTTCCGGATTCATCATTAACCAGGAAGGTTATTGTGTTACGAACTATCATGTCATTGAAAAGGAAACACGTATTGTCGTTGTAATTTTTCAAAAGACGGAAAGAGAGTTGATACGTCTGAGAATTGACAATGTTCGTATTGTTGCGATGAATCCTTTTCTGGATTTAGCGATGTTGCAAATTCCGAAGCAGGAAAACTATGTGTTCCGATATGTTTTTGTAGCCGGAGAAGACAGCATGCAGGCGGGTGATGCCGTGTTTGCTATCGGTAATCCACTTGGGCTTGAACGGAGTGTGTCACAGGGGATTGTAAGTATGCGAAATCGCAATTTTTCCGGACTTACTTTCCTGCAGACAACTACGGAAATCAATCCTGGAAACAGTGGTGGACCCTTGTTTAATTTGAAGGGTGAAGTTGTTGGTGTGACCAATATGAAAATGGTTTATGGTGAAGGGCTGGGATTTGCCATACCCGTAAGCTATATGAAACATTTTCTGAACAATCGCGATGCCTTTGCGTTTGACCGAGATAACCCCAACGCGGGGTATCGTTATCTGGAGGCTCCGAAGCGACGTAAAGTTGGGAGGCCACCTCCTGTAAAGGATGAGACCGAGTAATCATATTTTAATCAATCGCATGACGCGAATCAGTACGGGAACTCCATTTTAATCGGGTCCCGAAATTTAGGATAAAAAGGAGATCATTGTGCAACGATTACAACGGCAACCCGCTACAGGATCCACTGCCTTTAGGGTACTGATAATCAGTGCTATGTTATGTTGCCCTGTAGTCAGCGGTGTGACCTGGGCTGCCACCTCGTCGGATCAACTGTTACCTACGGATACGGTTGCTTCTTTGGTTATTCATGATGTGCCGGAATTCAAGGCTCAATTTGCTAAAACTGCATGGGGCCGGCTTTTTACGGATCCTGCAGTAACGGCCCTGTTCTCGAATGGGGAAGATGGATTGTTAACGCAATCTTTGCTTCCGGTTGAAACAGCATTGGGCATGAGCGTATTGGAGTTTCTGAATCTGCCGACGGGAGAATTGTCGCTGAGTGTGGTCGTTCAGGAATTGAACTGGGTGGTGATTGCCTTGCTTGATGTGGGCGAAAACCAGACCAAGATTCAGGAATTGCTGGCACAAGCCATACAGAAAATTGAGGAGAGCGGCTCGGTTGTCGTAGAGGAAGAACTGGAGGGAGTTCAGGTTCGCTATGTGAATCCTCCGCCAGACCAACTTACTCCGTTCCAGATCGCTTATTTCATACGAGATCAACGATTAGGGATTCTATTGGGGTCTCAGGATCAAGTGAGCCAACAGGTTACAGGTTTGTTTTCCAGATGGGACGGTGCCGATGAAGGAGTGTTGGCAAACCAGGATTCCTATCAACAGATCATGAGTCGAACTTCCGGTGGAGAAGGCAACGTACCGGCAGCGCAGTGGTACGTAAACATAGCTAATATTGTTAATAAAGTGCGCGAATTTACAGTTGATCCAAGTATGGCTGTCTGGTTTGAAATGATTCCTCAACTGGGTCTGGACCAGATCAAAGCAGTTGGTGGCAGTTATGACTTAGTTGTGGAAGACTTCGACAGTATATGGCGAACGTATCTGGTTATGGATCGACCGGCTTCCGGCGTAATGAATCTGATGTCCCTGCCTAACAGCCATCTTGTTCCGCAAGATTGGGTGCCAGCAGAAGTAGCCAGTTACTCGTCCCTGAATTGGGACATCCAGTTAGCTTGGAAAACGATTGGCGATCTTATGGATCAATTCAGTCCAGGAGCTCAGCCTGGTCAGTTTGCGGAGCTGGTTCAAAACTATATGGTTCTGTTTGGTTTAGATATCAATGTCCAAAATGATATTATTGACACCTTGGGTGGACGAATCAGTTGGCTGACAGAATTCCGGGATCCTACCGACATTGCAACCCAGCAGACACTGGGGGCGTTATCACTCAGTAATGCGCAGCTTTTCGCGCAGACGCTTGATAAGCTCCTGGTGATTGTCGGACCACAAATTCAAAGGCGCGAGTTTCAGGGGCATCAATTGTTTGAGATGGAAGTCCCTACACTCGGTATGGTTGGAGGGGTAGAGATACCGGGATCCGACCCCGGTTCCGAGGCGCCTGGAGAACTCGTTCCCGCGCCAAAGCTTGCTATGACGATTGCGTATGACAATCTTATTTTTGCATCGGATTCTCAATTGCTAGAAAAGGTTCTGAGGCAGGAACAGGACCGTTTAATTGATTCTCTAGATTATCAGATAGTAGCTGGACAATTTCCTGAAGAGTCGAACCTGTTACTGTTTTCGCGTCCGGAAGTTCAGATGCAATCAACTTATGAAATGGTACGTTCGGGCCAACTGCAGCAGACTTTGGGAATGGTCCAGCAGATACCTTCTTTTCTTCAGGGGATTGATGGATCTATGCTCCCGCCATTCGAAGCCATTGCCCGGTATTTTGCCCCTACCGGTGGTTATGGTATGGAAGACAATACGGGAATGATATTTGTTTTCTACACGATCCGTAGGGAAAGCCCCTGAGCGATCAAACAGAGATTATCAGAATACTGTGCGCCCCTTTGTGATGTTCTGAGCGTACATCTACTGGAAAAGTTGCACACAGCAGGGGAGATGAATATGCCCGTTTACAGAGACAACTTGATTGCACTAGCTGCCAAACTCTGTTCGGCGCTTAGGTAGCTGCATTTGGAGTCGGTTAACAATACTGGAGTGCATCTGACTGACTCGTGATTCCGAGAGATCCAGAGTTTCTCCTATTTCCTTCATGGTCAGTTCTTCGTAGTAATAAAGAATAATGATCAGACGCTCATTACGATTAAGCCCTTTGGTTACCAGTTTCATAAGGTCTGACTTTTGAATCCGAAGGGTTGGGTCTTCCCCTTTTTTGTCCTGAAGGACATCTATTTCCCGGACATCCTTATAGCTGTCGGTCTCATACCACTTTTTATTGAGACTGGTGGTTGTTACAGCGTTGGCTTCCAGTGCTAGTTTTTGGAATTCCTCTAACGACATTTCAAGACTGACGGCCAACTCTTCGTCTTTCGGTGGTCGGCCAAATTTGGATTCCAGTGTTTTGCGAACGACTTCAAGTTTACTGGCTTTCGATCTCACAAGTCGAGGTACCCAGTCCATACTGCGCAGTTCGTCCAGCATGGCTCCTCGAATTCGAGATACACAGTAGGTTTCAAATTTTACTCCTCGCGACAGATCAAATGCCTCTATTGCGTCCATTAATCCAAAGACACCAGCTGAAATAAGATCATCTAAGTCGACCCCTTCTGGTAATCGGGCCCAAATACGCTCTGCATTGTATCTCACCAGTGGGAAATAGCGTTCAAGGAGACGATTGCGCAGTCGATTTGTGGGTCGGGCTTTAAACTCTTGCCAAACCTTCAAAGTATCGACATCCGTCTTAGTCGCCATTGAATTCTCTCCCTGATGTAAACCTTATTTCAAATGTTGTGCGAATTCGTTGATTTTCCTGAAGGCATTCCTGTTTTCAATCCTTGAGATTGTTTTCCAGATTAGGGAAATGACCAATCAAATTCCGTTCGATCATGAGACGCAAGAGTCTGTTACAAGCCTTTTTTATTCGGCATAAAGAAAAAGGGGCCTATTTATATGGAAAGTTCAGTTTTCGTTATTGATTTGCGGTGCCATCGACCAAGTGCTGTATCGTATATCGACATTTTCACGTTCAAGGTGGATCGTTTTTTGCAAGTTATTAGGAATTTATTGGTTATATGGTTTGTATGGTTGAAACTAACGAGTTTCAAAACGGTTTTATTTCAAATAGGAACGGGTGGGCTAGACTCGAAGCGGTTCTTGTCCAAGGATTAATCGTGATAACCTACCTGGATCCGCTGTTTCAATGTCATCGGGTACATTCTGGCCGGTGGTAAGGTAACTCAGTGGTAATTGTGTTGCTCTCGCCAACGCCAATAAGTTGCCCATTCCCGCCGTTTCATCCAGTTTGGTAAGGAGGAGAGAGCTTAAGCCTAGGCCGGCAAATTTTTCGGCAGTCACTGTCAGACTCTTAAGACTTGCCGAGGCGCAAAGAACCAGATTAATTTCATCTGTGTGTGCTTCTTGTAACAGGGTTTTAAGTTCCTGGATCTTTAATTCTTCTCGAGGACTTCTTCCGGCGGTATCGATGAGGATAAGATCCATATCACTCAGTTCTGAAAGCGCCCACTTCATATCCCTCGCATTCATGACAACTTTCATGGGCAGGTCAATGATTTCTGCATAGGCACGGAGGTGTTCTACTGCTGCCACGCGGTAAGTGTCAACGGTAATCAATCCAACTCGTTGTCGTTCACGAAGACGGAAATTAGCTGCCAGCTTTGCGATAGTGGTGGTTTTCCCGACGCCAGTCGGTCCAACCATGGTGATGATTTTTCTTTGACCTGGAACGGTCTGTATCGCCCCTTTAATCTGAAATTCTGCTGCGATCATTTCAATCAAATGTGCACGCAATTGTGGGATATTTGCCGGGCCCGCGCCGGTCCATTCATCGTGAAGTTTGTATATAAGTTCTCTAGCAAGATCCTCAGGAACTTCTGTCTCAACCAATTCAGCGTAAAGCGCGAGCACATGGTCCGGTAATTGGGCGACGTGCTGGTGGCGACTGCGATGCACGACTTGTTCAAGCATTCCTGAAAGACGATGGAGTTGACCTTGCAGGTGTTCGGTCATGATCGCTTGGTCTGATGAAGAGGGCTCCTGTTTGCTACGGAACGGGCCGTTTGCTGTACGCACGCTCATTCCGGTTCCCGCTGTTACCTCCACTCGAGGACGATACGGAACCAGTCGATGGAGCAGATTTCTTTTCAATTCACGCGAGTGAAAAATGACAGCATCGGACCCCAATTCACGACGGACCTGAGCCAGTGCTTCTTCCATATTACGAGCACGAAATGTGCGAACGTCGATCATAATGTTCCTCAATGAGTGCTAAATTGGTAGGTAGGAGTTAGGTGTTTGTCTCTTTGGTTATGTTGCTTCGAGCTTCTTGATTCATTTGTTTCAATACAGGCAACAAAGTGAGTTACAGTGTCTGGTGTTAATTCATCGGTACTCAGTACGACAAGGTTGGGGAAGCGTGTAGTTGTCCAGGCTTTTATATGAAGACGGAGTTCCGGGTGACAAACGAGAACGGGAATTCGATCGGCTGACGAAAACAGGGAGTGATGTTTTTCCACCTGATCGATGATGAGAGGTTGTAAGCCTTCAGGGAGGTCATGATATGTTTGTTCTCCCATTTCCTGTGTCATCTTACGTAATTGAGATTCCAGAGCCGGATGTAGAACCATCGCATGGAGAACTTTATTGTCATCCCTGTATTGCTGAGAGATACTCGGTGCTAACACTCGTCGCACCTGTTCTGTTAGCGCACGTGTGTCTTTCGTACGAAGAGCACAGCTTCCTAGTGTCTCCATGATTGTTTCAAGATTGCGAATCGAAACATTTTCACGCAGAAGATTACTCAGAATATCCTGTACTTCAGCGACCTGTAACAGATGCGGGACCACCTCTTCAATGACCGCGGGAGATACGGTTTTCACCCGATCGAGTAGTTCACGTACTTGTTGTCGTGTCAGGATGGATTCTGCGTGCTGTCGCACAACAGAGTGCAGATGCTGTTGGAGAACTTGAAGGGGTTCGTAAATGGTATAACCAAGATTTTCAGCGCGTTGTTTTTGAAAGGATTCGATCCACACGACAGACCGTTGTGTAACAGGGTCTTGAACCTCGAGGCCCTCTAGGCCAACCGTAGAAGATTCATGGCTTCGTGCCATTAATCGATCCGGGTAAAGAGTGCCATTTGCAACGGCTACATCGCGCACTTTGAACAGATATTCTCTAGGTTTCAGTTTCAGATTGTCTCGAATTTTTACTTTCGGAATCAGGATTCCAAGGTCGCGTACGATAGCCTTACGTACTTGGCTGATACGTTCTATTAAATTGCTTCCTTGTTGTTGATCCGACAATCGGATTAATCCAAAACCGATCTCCAATTCAAGAACTTCGACATGCAGGTCGCGATCAATGGGATCTTCGTTTAAAGGGACAGAGAGACCAGATGAGACGGTATCGGTTTTTTCGGTAGGTCCTGGCGTTTGATGGGTGTGCATAACATATGCGGTTGTGATGCAGAGTATAGACAACAGTAACAAAGGAATGGTGGGAAGTTGTGTCAAAGAAAGTAACCCTAGAAACAATGCGGAAATAGCGAGTGCCCCTGGGTGTGCGATTAACTGACCAACAAATTGACTGGGAAGATCGGTTTTTCTACCGGAACGAGTCATGATGAGAGCAGCCGCGATTGAGGTCAACAAGGCTGGAACTTGTGTGACCAGGCCGTCACCAATGGTAAGTTTGGTAAATAGTGAAGTGGCTTCTTTAAGTGTCATGCCGTTTTCGGCAATACCCATATAGAGTCCACCTGCAATATTGACGAAGACAATGAGAATTCCTGCCAGGGCGTCACCACGGACGAATTTGGATGCTCCATCCATTGCTGAATAGAAATCGGTTTGCATATGGATTTCATGTCTTCGATTTCTAGCTTGTTTGACATCGATTAGTCCGGCGTTCAAATCAGCATCAATAGCCATCTGTTTTCCAGGAAGACCATCGAGTGCAAATCGCGCAGCCACCTCACTGATTCGGGTAGCGCCTTTGGTAATGACTACAAATTGAGCTACGACCATGATAAAGAAGATTACTAAACCGACGATGATGTTGTCACCAGCGACAAATTCTCCGAAAGCCCGGATCACTTCACCAGCAGAAGCGGTTCCATCAGTACCTCCATGTAAGAGGATTAATCTTGTAGAGGCTACGTTTAGAACTAATCGGAGCAAGGTAAGCGTCAGCAGTACACTAGGAAAAACGCTGAAATCAAGAGGACGACGGACATAAACAGTCGTCAGTAAAACCAGCATGGAAAGCGTGATGCTTACGGACAAAAAGACATCCAGTAAGACTGCGGGCACAGGGACAACCAGTACGACCACAAGTGTTACCAGCATCAAAGGTAACACTAGTCCGCGGTGGCGCGCAATCCATCCCCATGCGCCAAGTGAGGGATCAGGGATCCCGGTTGGCATCCAAGCCTCCAAGAATAAGAGCCAGTAGAGTTATAGGGGAGAGGTGAGGAGGGAAAGTACTGAAATCCAGCGTCGGTGTCTAGGGTGATTTACTTCAACGGAAGATAATTGTTGGTTGTGCTAATCTTTCATGTGACAAAAGGAAAAAGGATGTAGATTATGCTTTGGGGAGGCGACCCATTTTTAAAGCAATTTTTCAAATACAAAATAGCCTGCGTTGTTCATGCCAAGATTGCGATACGTGTTTTGTGCAAGATGGTTATTCTGTTCCACATAGAGGCGAATCCCAATGACATTTTCCGAATGTAAAGCACTTTCGTACAGGTGTTCATAAAGTTTACGGAACACTTGTTGTCTTCGATAATCGGGTGAAACGTAAACGCTTTGAATCCACCAGAAGAGACCATTTCTCCAATCACTCCATTCAGAAGTAATCATAAGTTGGCCTAATATAGTTTCATGTTGGCAGGCAAGAAAATATTGACCTAAATGTGAATGGTTAATAACGCCCAGCACCCCGGCTCGCAGGGTTTCTGAACAAAGCTCTTTGTGTTCCGTTTCTCGCGCCATCGCCATATTAAACGAAACAATGGTTGCAACGTCGTCTGGTTGCGCATGTCGTACTATGACATCAGATAGCATCAGGAAAATCTCGTCAGCATGGGGAAGGTAATAATCCAGGGTTATCCGGTACTTGTTATCGATCGGATCTGCGCTGACAGAAAGGACACAAGTCGAAATTGGCGGTCTCTTCTTCCTCTAGTTCGTCGCTGCGAATGGCGGTCGTTTCACGAAAACCACACTCATTACATCGATGCTCCCAAGAGGCAATGCGCAAATCGCCGTCCTCAAAATAATTGTGAGAGCATTGGATACTTCCTTGGTGACATTCTGGACAGGAACCGGACTTTTGCTGGTCTTGGGTTCTCATGGAATGACCATGTTCACGGAGAGTGTTGTGGCAGCGGCAAACGAACCCACGAAAAGGAGGGTTCGATTATTGGGCTTTTGTGGTCGATACGCCGAGAATGGAGATGCGGGGTTTTTGAAGATCGATCGCCGCTTTTGTGACAACCTGAGTTATGTTTCCCGCTGTGTCCTTGGCCTTCAATCTCAAAAATACCTCATTCGATGCGTGTGGCATGGATCTCCATCGGTAGGACTGGCTGTTTTCTATTTCTTTTGCGATTGGCGACCAAGGTCCATCAACGAACTCTGACCACGCTAGAGAAATGGGGGTAGATGTTAATTTCCAGTCAGATACCTCCCATCGAATCAAAAGATGTTTTCCTTGATCGTCACTGCCAATTTCTACGGGATGGAGAGTGGCTTCGGGCGGGATATTATCAACATTGACTGAAATTTGAGCAGCATCTCCGGAAGATGGATGTGCTTCGGAGATACCGGAGCCACTAACAGGAATTATGATAAATCCGTAATTTCCCGATTGTTTTACATGGACAGGAAGAGCCAAGGTCTCACTTTGGGGATTTGTTGGATTCAATTGAAATGGTATAGAGCTATGTTTTTGCCATGTTTTACCATTATTTTCAGAGATAAAAATCAGCAAAGACTGGATTCCTGACGAACCGATCGATTCAAAGCGGTAATTTAGAACAAAGTCCGTGGTATCTACATTGTGACCATCAACAGAAGGCTTGTTTGCCGTCAATTTGGAGAGGGAGGAATCTCCGGTCGGAGAAGGTGTTTTTACGGATGGGAGCTGCTGACTATTTTGATTTTTCTGAGCAGGATTGGTTCGAGGCTGAGTTTCAGAACGCTCGGCCGTGCCATTCTCATCTTCTTCAAAAGGTATCAATTCTTCAGCTTTGTTGCTGGGATTTGCGCTGGTGCTCGGTTGACTGGAATCCGTGGTTTCTGTCACAGGATTTAATTCGTCACCGGGATCGAATGGAATTATGTCATCAGCTGTGTCGTTAAAGGAATGGGATGAAGGTGTTTTTGCCGGTGTTTTCGGTAGAGAGGCTTTCCGTTTTGCTGTTTTAGATAGAGTGTCGATGTTGGTTCCAGGGAGAGCCATGGGACGATTACTGGTACTTGAGGTGCGAGTCTGCTTGGTTCGAGGCTGCCGGGCAGGTGTGCTATTACGAGTCAGCTGCACCGGAGCGGACCTTTGGGTTACGGGTTGGTTACGGGTTGGAAAATCAACATGGACTTGAGCATGCCCTTGATTACCGGCTTGATCCTTTACTTGAGCCCTGACCAAAATAAGCCCCTTCAAGTTGGTAGGGAGTTTGAATTGACCAGAGATAGGCCCAGTACGTTCATTCAGGTTTTCCAGAACTTTTACTTGGTGCCAGGTTCTTGTGCGTTGTGGGGGGCTAGGCGGTAATGAAAATTCCAATACAAGAGTTGATGGAGCGAGATTGGCATCACTGATGTGCCATCGGATTTTGGATTGTTCCTGAGTTCTTTGGGGAGTCAGGGTTACTCTCGGAACCTGAGTGTCCACGATAACTTGAAGTTCCGGTTTTAAGGGTTGCTTGGTATTGGGATGCAGTTTGCCGCGAGCATCAACTGTCCGGACAGCAAACCAGTATTCACCATCCGACTTCGATTCCCAGGTAAAGGGACCGTTGTCAATGGGGATGGATGCATGAAGTTTCCATAATTCCCCCTGATCCGAGGAGACGTAAAGCCGTACTTCTTGTGAGTTTTGTTGCTTGCGGGCGACAGAATCTACTCGAAAAGGAATACCAAATTCGGATTTGCCCGTGTAAATCGTTGTCTTTTGTGCATGGAGTGATCCTGAAAAGGTCAAGAAGGCACAACTAAAGAGAACAGTCCATTTTAATGGCCAACGAGTCATAATTGGCTCCATGCCAGAAGATTCCGGTATGTAAATAAAGGGTATAAGCTTTCGCTGAATTCCCCATATAAGGGGGATTGCTCCTATGACATCGTCGGGGAGAGTTACAACACTTGAATCGATATTAATATTACTAATGAATAAAAGGACATATATGAATGAGCGTAATAGGTGATATGGGTGTATCAGGAAGTATGAGTGAGGCAGGTTGAAATCATATGGGGGGCAGCATAAAAAAAACCTGCGAGAACCATTCGGTCCTCGCAGGCCTTAGTGTCTTTGACTATTGGCAGCTGGATTAACTTAAAAGTAATTCCATCTCAGCGAACTATCAGGATTGCGTCCCATGGTTTTTTCCACATCAACAGTTACCTGTCTATGCGGTCTAAGCTATCCTTAGAAAGGAGGTGATCCAGCCGCAGGTTCCCCTACGGCTACCTTGTTACGACTTAGTCCCAATCACGGAGTTCATCTTCGGCGCCTGCCTCCCGAGGGTTAGCTCGGCGACTTCGGACGCCCCCCGCTTTCGTGGCTTGACGGGCGGGGTGTACAAGGCTCAGGAACACATTC
>CAXEIY010000257.1:0-22726 GCA_963996245.1 uncultured Planctomycetia bacterium
GAAGCAGCTGAACATGACCTACATGCTCTTCAGCCAACGTCGCGTTTCCGAGAACCCAGCTGTCTACCCCGTGTTCTTCCGCCGTTGCAAGGATGGAATCCACGCCCTCTGGAGCAACCAGAACACAAAAGCCTATCCCCATATTAAATACTCGATACATCTCAGCGTCACTGATCCCGCCACCTCGTTGCAGCACCGAAAAAATAGCAGGGGGTTTCGGCAGCGTATGCACCTGAAATCCCACTTTTTGTCGTGTTCGCAACAGGTTGAGAAGGCCATCACCGGTAATATGAGCCAGAGACTTGATAGACACGTCTGATTTCAGCATTTCCAGTACCGGGTCTACGTAAATCCGTGTCGGACGCAGTAACGCCTCACCAAGCGTCTCACCGAGTTCACTCACTTCACGGTCCACCTCCCAGCCGAGATGATCAAAGAAAACCTTACGAGCTAGCGTATATCCATTTGAGTGCAACCCCGAACTCGACATGCCGATGAGAACATCACCCTCGTTGATCCCATCACCTACAATAATCTGATCGAGAGCAACCAACCCGACAGCCGTTCCCACCAGATCCATTCCGCTTCCTGGTGCTTCACCTCGGATGCAATCGGCCATCTGTGCTATTTCTCCACCAGGAATGCTGATGTGAGACTGACGGGCGGCTTCATGGAGTCCCTGAATAATTTGCTGCATAATCCCATTATCCAGTTGCTCGACTGCAACATAATCGACCAGAGAGGTGGGTCGTGCGCCGACACACAGCAAGTCATTGACGTTCATTGCCACACAGTCAATTCCAATCGTGTCATATCTGCCCACACGTTGTGCAATTAAAACTTTGGTGCCAGCGCTGTCCGTAGAAATTGCCAGCCCCAGGGAACCGTCAAGGTCCAGTACATTTGCGAAATAACCCAAATCCAAAACAGGCTTACCCCCCGGAGCTGCAAAATCAAAAGTCTGCCGAACGGCCTTTGTGATTGCAGAAATTGCTGTCTCCGCCTGTTGGGTATCAACCCCGGATGTTTCGTAAGTAATCGCATTTTCTGTCCTGGGTTGTTTTTCTGGCTGAGTCATCCGTCTTGATATCCGTTACTCGTAAAAGGGATTCACTACCGGATCTGGAAAAGCCTGATAATGAAGTCAGGGTCTCTTGTACTATCACCGGTCCGTAACTTTGCTTGTATATCCTTAGTTGTTTCGGAAAGGAAACGTTTCAAAGATTGTCATTCTGGTTCTTTGGCTAAGACCACCATCTGCATCATTTCTCGAACTCGGGTATCTCCAAATATCAAAAAGACCGTCTTCTCCGTGTCATTCTATTTACGTTTTACCAGCTGCATCATGCCAAGCTGGCACCTCCTAATCAACTGATCCATTAGACGCTTCCGTGGAAAACACAACACCTCTGTACATCTCACTTCTGCTTCCCATACATACACAACGTTCCTAACCTTACAGAACCTGTCCGGTTTTCGTAACACCTCTACAAGTCATTCTCCTTCGACCTTTTGTCCCGAGCGATCTGTAAAATCGTGAAGGACCGGGTTGCATGGTATCGATTTGCATTTATAGACTGCAGTATCTTAGAATCTGCATCTTCAATGAAATACGTAATCGAAAGAGCACTGAGCCCTCCCTCAAACAGTAGAAGATACAATACCACCCTGTGCCCCGTCCAATCCGGAATTTTCATGGAATTCACGACTATCATCGGCCTCGAAGTTCACGTACAGCTCCTCACAGAATCCAAACTCTTCTGTTCCTGCGCCAATCGATTTGGTGACCAACCTAACACACTCACGTGTCCCGTCTGCCTGGGACTACCTGGCGTTCTTCCTGTAATGAATCGACGGGCTTTCCAGCTCTCCTTAAAAGCTGCGGTAGCTCTGGACTGCAAGATAGCACGTCACACCAAATGGGACCGGAAACAATACTACTACCCGGATCTTCCAAAAAATTATCAAATCAGCCAGTATGATCTCCCATTTAGCCACGATGGCTATCTGAATCTGCCTCTCTCAGAAACAAACAAAACAGAAGCTCGACAGATCGGCATCATTCGAGTTCACCTAGAAGAAGATGCCGGCAAGATGATTCATGATGAATCATCTGGAGAAAAAGCAAGCCGCGTGGACCTGAATAGATCGGGGACTCCTCTTCTGGAAATTGTCAGCCAACCTGACATTCGTAGTCCATTGGAAGCGCGACAATATCTCGAAGAGCTCAAACTACTGCTACGTTACCTGCGTGTTTCCGACTGTAATATGCAAGAAGGGAGCCTTCGTGTTGATGCCAATGTAAACCTCCACATTCATACAGACGGTCCTCCGATAGCCACTCCCATCGTTGAAGTAAAGAACATGAACAGCTTCCGGGCTGTTGAACACGCATTGGAATATGAAGTCATTCGACAACAGGAGGAATTTCAGCGTACAGGTATTCAGCACGGATCGGTTCCCAAGCAGACGCGAGGATGGGACGATGCGAGTGAATGCACCTTTGAACAGAGAAGCAAAGAAGAAGCTTCTGACTATCGCTATCTTCCTGACCCAGATCTCCTTCCTGTACATGTTAAAGATGATTATCTACAACAGGTAAGACAGTCTATTGGAGAATTACCTGCTCGACTGAGAGCGCGCTTTGAAAACCAATTCGACATTCCCTCGTACGATACAGATGTCATTATCAACCATGGTTCTGAATTAGCAGGCTACTTCGAAGTGGTGGCAGAGACCTGCAATGACGGGAAACTAGCCAGCAATTGGGTTATGCAAGATGTTTTACGTACGCTTAATGAGCAAACGCTTTCGATTGACGAATTCTCATTGAAGGCTGAGCAACTTGGAGAACTTCTGACAACGGTAAAGAAAGGAACCATCAGCACAGCCATTGCCCGAGAAGTTTTTTCAGATATGGTACGCACGGGGAAAAGTGCACAGGACATTATTTCCAGCCGAAATCTTGAACAAATTTCCGACACTACGGAATTGAGTACCTTGATCACAAAAGTATTGTCAGAACAATCCGATGCCCTGGTTGATTTCAAAAATCCGAAGAAACAAAAACAGGTAATTGGATACCTGACCGGACAGGTATTACGTGCCAGTCAAGGCAAGGCAAATCCGGGACTTGTCCGGTCCCTTCTTGAGGAACAGCTTTCAGCACTTGATTCGGATTGACCCCATAGGAATGACACTTGACTCTACCATTCAACACACCCATGGGTCTCTGCTCGTTATGTCATAATCCATCGTTTAAATGTTCGATTACCCTTTCTTTGACCGGAATACGATCTGTTTCCGAAACAACTACTCTTTTCAGATCTGAAACAACCGTCCCCTTTCCTTTCCGACCTTAATTTGAGCGGAACCAAAGCCTATCCTGACAAACCATAAAACCGCATCACATGGCAGAGCACCTGGTAACTCTAACAACTGATTTTGGTAATGGGTCACCTTATGTCGCATGCATGAAAGGTGTTTTATGGTCCGTTAACCCCAATCTTAATATCGTCGATATCAGCCACAGCATTCGCCCTCAAGATATACGCCAGGGAGCTTACACATTAGAGCAGGCTGTTCCTCACTTCCCTGTTGGCACCTACCACCTGGCCGTCATTGATCCAGGAGTGGGGTCTCAAAGGGAACTCCTTTACGCCGACATTTCGGGACAGCATCTGATCGCACCAGACAATGGATTGGTCTCATGGCTGGCTGAACGAGGATCCGTTCAAAATCTGCGACACCTTAAAAATGAGCAATTCTGGCAATTGCCCGTGTCCTCCACTTTTCATGGACGCGACATCATGGCTTCCACTCTTGCTCACCTTACCCTCGGGGCTCGCGTTGAGGATCTCGGTCCTCAGACACCCCACTACCAAAAATTGAATCGTCCAATCCCGAAACGAATCCGTGGTTCCCTGAAAGGTGAAGTCATAGCTGTCGACTCATTTGGGAACCTGATTACTAATATTGAAAGACTCCATTTGACGGACATACCTAAAACATCCGTTCGCATCCTGGTCGACCATCACGAAACAACAGGAATATTCAATACTTACAGTGATGTCGAACCGCATACACTGATTGCTCTTGTCGGGAGTAACCAACATCTGGAAATAGCTGTCACCCAAGAAAATGCGTCTGAACTCCTGGGAGTCAGAGTTGGTATGACGGTTGAACTTCTCTGGGAATCACTGGGAAAACAATAAACAAGTCCACTTAACTACCTCCTTCTCAAAACACCGAACCTCTTAGACCATGAATGCTTCTCGTAAACAACTCCTACAGTGGGACCGCGACCATCTCTGGCATCCCTTCACCCAAATGAGCACCTATGCCAGCGAAGAGCCTCTCATCATTACACACGCTCACGGCTGCTACCTGGTGGATGATCAGGGTAACGAATACCTGGACGGCACCTCGTCTCTATGGTGTAACATTCACGGTCATCGACACCAAGCTCTCGATCAGGCATTATGCGATCAGCTGGACCAAGTAGCACACTCGACTTTACTCGGGTTGTCCCATGAACCGGCAATTCGTCTGGCTAGAAAACTGACTGAAATCGCCCCTGAAGGTCTCAGTCATGTGTTTTTCTCCGATTCCGGGGCAACCGCAGTCGAAGTCGCGCTGAAAATGGCCTTCCAGTACTGGCAGCAGAGATCTGACCCGCGTCCTGATAAAACCAAATTTGTGACACTGAACGGAGCGTATCATGGTGACACGATCGGAGCAGTAAGTGTGGGAGGGGTCGATCGATTTCACAACATGTTTTCCCCACTGCTTTTTGATGTGCATCAAGCACCACAACCGCATTGTTATCGCTGTCCGCTGGGTCTTACACGCGAGCATTGCAAAATGGATTGTTTTCTGGAGCTGGACCGAATCCTCGAACAGCATCATGACGAGATCGCAGCCATAATCCTGGAACCCATCGTCCAGGGAGCATCCGGCATGATCGTGGCTCCAGATGGTTACCTGTCTCAGGTTCGGTCACTCGCAACACAATATGATACTCTGCTTATAGCTGACGAAGTGGCCGTAGGGTTTGGTAGAACGGGGACGATGTTTGCCTGCCAGCACGAAAACGTGTCTCCCGATCTTCTCTGTCTCGGCAAGGGAATAACAGCAGGCTATCTTCCGCTAGCGGCAACGCTGGCAACCGATGAGTTGTTTTCTGCATTTCTTGGAACTCCTTCCGAGTCCAAAACGTTCTACCATGGCCATACTTACTCGGGCAATCCATTGGCCACAGCTGTCGCTCTGGAAAACTTAAAATTGTTTGAACAGAAAACCTTTTTCAGCGATTTGAAAGAGAAGGCAGCCGTTCTCAAAACCAGCCTGAAGCCATTGAAATCCCATCCACATATCGGTGACATACGTCAAAAAGGGCTTATTGTTGGAATTGAGCTGATACATTGTGTTGAAACAAACCAGGCGTACTGCGTGTCAGAACAAATGGGAGTCAAAGTATGTCAACAGGCACGTGAACATGGCCTGCTCATTCGTCCTCTCGGAGACGTACTGGTACTCATGCCCCCCCTTTCAATGGAAAACGAACAAATTCAGCATATGTGTCAGATTGTTCATCGAAGTATTGATTCCATCACCTCACCAACAAACGCGTAGACCAATTTTATTTCCCACTTCAACCTTATTAAAACAACTTCACTTTTATGGATTCGAACACCCGCCTTCGCACCCCAGAGTACCCTAAGAAGGGACTGTTTATCACGGCAACAGATACCGGGATAGGGAAAACCTGGACCACAGTAGCTATCGCGCGTGCGCTCCAAAAACAGAACTACCGAGTGGGAGCTTATAAGCCCGTGGCAACTGGAGTCACAACAACTTCTCGAAATCTCCGTGATGACGATGCGTTTCAATTGTGGGATGCGATTGGAAGATCACATCCCATCGAACGTGTGTGCCCTCAAACCTTTAATGCGCCGCTTGCCCCTCCGGTCGCCGCCCGTGAGGAAAACATGGTCATTAACAGAGAGTTACTTTTTAAGGGGGCTGCGTACTGGAACCAACTCTGCGACATCCTGCTTGTGGAAGGCGTTGGAGGACTTCTATGTCCCCTCACGGAAACAGAGAGTGTTGCAGACCTCGCTAAGGGCCTCGGTTACCCGTTAATCATCGTAATCGGCAATCATCTCGGCACGATTAACCACACTCTGCTGACTATTGAAGTTGCAGAAAAACGTGGTTTGTCTATTGCGGGACTAGTAATCAACAGCACATCACCGGAATCAGAATCCTCCGCCTCAAAAACCAATCCAGACGAACTCAAACAAAGAGTCCAATATCCCATTCTGGCAACCGTGGGATACCAGTTAAACTCGATTCGGAACACGTACGAAAAACCGAGCGGCCCTCATTTGTTCGATCATCCTTTTGACGATATCAACTGGCTTACACTAACTGACTGAATGAGACATGTCTCGAATTCCGAAACCAACCCACATCCCTCCCTGACAGGTGATCGAGTTCGCAGCACAGCGATACCCTGAACGCTCCGTAATCTTTTTTACTCGGGTCCGTGAAAAGACACGATACAGGCTCTCCGTAACCATTGAGAGCCCGCGAGGAAGTTTTCGTATCCGCAACCTATTTCAGATGGATTACTTTTCCAGACTGGAAGGACCTTCAAGGACCGGTTTGTGATCTTTCGAATTAAGCGCCATACGTGCCAAAGTTCGTACCGCCTTGTGTCTGACCCGGCGATCTGAATCCCTGGCTGCAATTTCAAGTGCTCCCAGAACACTTGCATCCACATGGTCCAGCTGCCCTAATGCTTCTACTGCTCCCAAACGAACCAAGTCATGTGGATCGCTAGAGAGGTTGACAAGAGCTATCGTCACTTCTGGAAAATAGCGATTATTGTACGTTCCAAGCTCTTCCACAGCGTCGACACGTTCGGTCGAAGGCGCGTTGGATTGAAGTGTGTGCATCAGAACATTAATCCGCGTTTGTTTCTGTTCCGTCCATTGTCCACCTGAAAGGGAAGAGGATCGCTGAGGACCCTCCTGGCGAAACCATTGTTTCACTCGATCGAACCATCTTTCTCTCGGTTGACGATTTACTGCAACACGTTGCCGATCTCTATTAAATGGATTCCAGCTTGCTTGCCAAAATCCTGAGCGATTGCACGAAGAACATTGAAGCTTTTCCGGTTGCTCTTGGTTGCTTTGATCGTCGCGATAAAAAACGCGTTTGAAAAAGCCACATTGGAAAAAGCTTTTTCTCTGTCCGTCATTTTTCCTTCCGTCATCCGGGGAACTCCCTAACCTTTCAACGAACTGCCCAACACGTCCCTTTTTTTCGTTACAAGCATTACAAACTTTATTATCTGCAGAAAACGAATCCAATTTTACAGGAGCCTCAAGGGTCACCACTACTCGATGGGATTCCTGAATCGATGTCCCGCCCGAAGTCAAGCTGGACTCTTCTGCGACCGCCCAACTACAACAGATGAAACCGGTCAATGAAGTTATAAAGCGAATTACACGATTCATGAGTAGTCCTCCCCGAGAAACAGCCAGAAGACCACCTCCCTGGGCCTTATGGTCTTTTTTCTGTCCAATCTACATCGTCACCCTTCACCAATCCCGATCGATCCATCCACTGAAGAACCTATCGGCATCAACCGAAGTTCCCTTGAACGGAGTAACTATTATTCCACCAATAGGTTACGTGCTTCCCCCAATAACGCTTTGTTCGGGAAACAACAGGAATAATGATCCTAATGATTAACGAGGATGGAACCACTCCATGGCTGCCACGGATACCGCATTGCCCCATTCGTCAAATAGGTTAAGGGATCCCCCACCTAGGACTAACGCAATGTCACCGGAAAAGAACGGGAATCAAACCGGTTGGACGCCATGATCTGCCGAACAGAAAAATGCCGTCCTGGACAGGCTGTTTTTCGAATATGTCGATGCTCTATGACCTGAGAATCGCCAATCCCGTAAATCGACTGCAGTTGATTTACCAGACGCTTCAATGCCTGAATCTGCAAGGAAGTCGGTGATCGGTTTTCAAAATTACCAATTAACGCAACACCGATACCCAATTGATTGTATTCACGATTGGAACTGCCAGCATGGGCACCTTGTAACTGTTGCTCCCAACGGAAAGTAGGCTGTACTTCACCGTCTCCCATCCCATTACCATTTCCAATCACAAAATGATAACCAATTCCCAGCCAGCGTTTACCACCGGGACCTTTCCGTTCTTGATGACTTGCATGAATACTCGCAACGGATCCTTGATCGGTTGCCGTGTGATGCAGCACGATGTGTTTCCAACCACGCTCTTTACCGGACGGACGCAGTGTTTGGACCAACTGCTTTTCAGAACTCGAACGCTGTTGAGATTTCAGGGAATTGGAAGTTCCTGAAACAGTGGAATTTACCGGATTCACTGTCTGTGTCTGCAGACACCCTGTCAACAATAGCGCAACCAAGCCTCCGAAAGCCTCTATTCGATGCAACCTAATATCTTTAATCCTGTTGCAGTGATCCATCACACGACAACCCTCTTTAGAACCGAATAATACGATCCTCCCGTAAACACGCCGGGTAACTCTACTATTCCTATCGTGACGGTGTCAATCGAAGGTTGCTTTAGTGCCACCACTACGTTTTGGATAATCACTCTGTTACCAGCTTTCCCGGTAACACTCGATCACTGGTCGATGTTTACATACCCAGAAAGCCACACGGACAAAGGCTCTAACACTAGCAATTGACGTCTGCTTACCACAGTTCCTATTATGATCGACATATTCCTGTAAGCCTTCGCTGTAATTCGTAATCTCCACATGGTGATTTGCCCCCTATCTGTACGGAAACAGCCACTTTTGCTTTGATCTCGGTTGCGTGCTTTTTTCAGAAATCTATTTTTACATAAACAGGATCCGCATTAACTGTCGCGGTGTCGCCCCTTTGTTCGTCCTGAGAGGAGCTTGTTATCCCTAGTTTTAAAGGCCGCTACAGTATGTGTCATTTCGGCATTGCTAGATGTGACATTACTCCTCCAGTCGGAATTTATCATCGCATGTGGGGTGCTGCAACGCACGATCAAGCCACCGGTATCCACCGCTCGCTTTACGCAACCGCGTTAATTTTTCAATGTTCTCCAGAAGCCTCTCAAGAACAACGACAGGTATTTGTTACGCTCGACCATTGCCTGCTCTGGTCTTCTGAAATGGAGCAACTACTCGCAACGATTGAGCGTCAAACCGGAATCTCTTCTACCAACATCGTGGTCACTTTTTCTCACACTCATGCAGCAGGATTGATGGGTATGGAAAGAACGGAGCTCCCAGGTGGTAGTCATATTCCAAGCTATCTAACCTGGATGGCAAACGAAATTTCAAACATTGTTATTAAAGCCATTGAGTGCATACAACCTGTGACCATCACTTATGGGACAGGAAATTGCCAACTTGCTGCACATCGTGATTTCTGGGATGAGACCAACCAGCAGTACGTATGTGGCTTTAACCCGGAGGGCCCAACTGACAGTACCGTTGTGGTTGCACGCGTTACCGCAGAAGATGACAAACCCGTGGCGATCCTCGTCAATTATGCTTGTCACCCTACTACCCTGGCGTGGGCCAACACCCTCATCAGCCCGGATTTCCCAGGTGCCACCCGAGAGGTGATAGAACAAGTTACCGGAACACTATCCGTTTTTCTCCAAGGCACTTCGGGAGACCTTGGCCCACAGGAAGGATATGTTGGTGACCCGAATGTCGCTGACAAGAATGGACGTCAACTCGGATATGCAGCACTCGCTACCCTAGAATCGATGCCTCCTCCTGGAACAAACTATCATTATTCTCACCCTGTGATTTCAGGTGCTACGCTGGGAGCATGGACACACCAACCTCTCGAAGAGTCGGAACGTATTGATAAGTCCATATGGCATCAGAAACTATGGACCATTGAACTTCCTTACCATGAAAACCTGCCAACTCAGGAATCGGTTTTGATGGAACAAGAAAAATGGTCATCCTGGGAACGTGAAGCACAGGAAAGTGGAAATGAAAAGCGTGAAAAAGAATGCCGTGCAATGGTTGAAAGAACCACTCGGCAACTGACACGACTCAGACCTCTCCCATCCGGCACAACGTTCCCCCTGCCAGTCTGGATGCTCCGTCTCGGTGATGCCTTCTGGATTTTTGTTCACGGCGAACCTTACCACATTTTTCAGGAAAATCTACGCAAACGTTTTCCGGATCAGGTACTGGTAATCTCCTCTCTTGCCAACGGATCCGTTCTGGGATACCTTCCAACCCGTGAAACCTATGGTAAAGGCATTTACCAGGAATTGATTTCGATCGTTAGCGAAGGAAGTCTTGAGCAGGTGATTGATGCCGTAGCCGAAGCAATTGACGCATGCATCCATAAGACGCGTTAACTTCCTGTGATCCTTACTCAAGAATTTTGAGATCTGACCACCCCTACTAGCCTTTCTCCCATAATGAGGAATCCTGTTAATGACACAGCCTCTTCCGATTGATCGCGTCCATCACATTTCCCACGTGACACACGACCTCGAAGCCAGCCGTCGCTTTTACCGTGACATCCTCGGATTTCGTGAAATAAGTCGTCCTAATTTCGATTTTCCGGGAGCATGGCTTTATAATTACGGGACCCAGGTTCATTTGATCCAGACTCCGGATAAACAAGCACCGGAAAAACATGTCGCGACGCGTGTGGACCACATCGCGTTTCACGTAAACGACATCGAAGAAGCCGAGAAGTTACTCAAAGAACATCAAATTGATTACCGAAGCACGCTTGTGGCAGACACCAATGTCACACAACTGTTTTTTCAGGATCCGGATGGAAATCACATTGAACTTGGCGGTTACCCCCCTCATCCAGATGTCACGGCATAAGCACGGCTAACAACAGCCAAGGCGACAGGCTTACCGATAATTCCTAGCGACGGATCAAAGAAGATTCCCGCGCCGAATAGGTAATGCCACTCAAGCGTGGAGTTTTGTACACTCGCTTTACTTGACTTCGCGTTTCTGCAAGACCCTCTACAATCCCGGCCGCCAGAATTCCTCGCTCTACTGCCCAAGGGAGTCTTCCTGTTTCGAAAAACTTTTCCAGCACATCAACCAGCGCGCTCCAATGATGAGCATTCGGCTGAGGTGTCCGGAAAAACTGAGCCGAAATCAGAGAACGATCCGCATAACGAATCGCAAAATTAAAATCCGCTATCACTCCGTTGAGGACGAAAATCCAGCTCCTTAAACCATCTGAATGCTCCAGCAGATATAATTGAGGACTTTTAGCTAACTGTTGGACCAATCCCAATTTTACGAGATCCTGTGTTCGACCATCACGTACCGGGTCACCCTGCGGAGTATCTGTTCGGGATATTGCAGTGGCCATGAGTTCCGCTATGTCGGGCTGCCGATCAAGTAAGTCCCAAATCTGATCCTCTTCAAAACATTGTATCTGGCGTACACCAGACTCACCTCCTAAACGCCGGTCTACCAGCGGCAGTAACCCATCTATACCTAGAAATTCTGCTTCTTCAGAAGGCCCCACTACAATAATTGCGGCATCGGTGATCGAACGTTCTCTTTCTACTTCGACTTCAGGTAATCGCCAAGTACCAGGCATGTAACTGGATGCGATAATTGTCAATTTTCGCAACCGGGCTTTCTCTACCAGGTTTCGCGCATCCCGCACGGATCTTGACAATAATCCATGTACAAATATACGTGCCCCTGGAATAGCTCCATCCAAGACTGACTCAATCAGTTTTTCCGAAGGGTGGTGTCCCGCTCCACGGGGAACAACCAGAACTGACGGAGCGTCAACAAGCGCGTCTTTGATATGTTTTGCATCGATCAGCTGAAAATCACGAATTCTTTTATCAATAAGATCGTTGGGTTCTTTATTTTCCGAAAACAATCGAATTGGTACTCCCTTTGCGACATGAAACTCACCTTGCCGGGGATATCCGATCAGTAAACGATCCGTCAATTGTTGCGCAGCAGATCCTAATTGAAAATCTTCCACCAAGACCGCTATGGGACCAGTTGAATTCATTACTTCTACACTCTCCTTGTATCTCTCATGTGTTCCGACGGCTTTCTCTGAGTCCCCAAAACCCCGCCTAACCTTACGCACGCCAGTAGGTCGAAGTACGGGGAGTCACATAAGGTATGTTCATCTCCGGAGTTTCCAGCCTCACCTGTCCGCGATAAAGCGATTCCACTCCAAACAGGGTCATGCCGGTGGTCAACAGAGTGCGTTCGATCGGGTACGGAGCGAGATTAGAAAGAATCATCTTTTCTATATTGTTTACCAGCGGACTGAAAAAGTTCGCCAGAGTGGTATATCGCGGAGGCATCGGCAGGTACATCTGACAGGAAATGATTCGATCAGAATTCTTGACTTTACCGGCATAGTTAAAATCCGATAATAACCCATTGAGCATCAACATATTCGTTCTCATCCCGTCCGTGTGTTCGATAAAATAACCGACAGCCTCAGGACTCATCTTTTCAGCCCACGACAGACTGATGACTGGAAAAGTGAAACCCGACGGTGCTTTTACAGTATGGCTCCGGGATAATGCATTCAGGACCAGTTGGCTGGTTTGTCTGTTGTCACGGATCCGATCCCACATCGGCGCGCCACGCAGCGCCTGCACTGCGCGAATGCCCGACTCCCCTCCTGCACGACGCTCGGACATGCACTGGGCTGTTTCCAGCCCATGAAAATCATAGGAATCTACGCCCCCGTAGCAGACGCAAACACTTTCCTCAAGAGGTGTGCCCCATGGCATTTCGACAGATGGAATGCGCCAGGTAACAGGCAGCGATGATCCGGCAAGAAAAGGAAATCCCAGCCGCTGAGAGTCCGCCACCATCTCAGCAGATTCGCTCCAGCGCGTAGATAAATGCTTATCGTTAAAAACAGGTACAGCTCGTCCACTATCTTCAAAAACTTCAACCACTTCTTTAAAAAACGAATAACGCGGGTAACGCTTCTGGCCCTTACGATTGTTCGGATACTGACCGTGTTCACCGATAATTACAACCGCATCTACTGCCAGCTTGTTTCCACCCAGCGTACATGCTTCCGCAATGGTAGGAAAAATTCTTACAGGGTGTCGCTGCGTGCGGTCCTGGCTTAGATCTCCATCAGGAAACTGATCTACATAGAGAGAAACCAGTTCCATCGGTGGATAATGATGTTCGCCATGCCAGCCATATCCTTCTAAAAACCGATCAATAAAATGTTGTGCATGGGAATACTGACGTACTTCTGTAGCAATTAATGCGATCTTTTTCGTTTCCGATGGCCGCCTGACTGTCGGTGTTGATGCCAGCACCCGACGAGTGGAAGGTGGACCCACAGCAACCGACAACGCCGATGCGGCCGAAGTCAGAGAAGAAACAAATGTACGTCTTGACCAATACGGTGTTTCAGATCCCGAACCATTTGTTAACGGAGACATACGGCTACTCCTGAACCAATCACGTAGGAATGGATCCATAGTGTATCAAAACCATTTCAAATCGTGAAAATTACCTGCAAAGTCAATCCCACGATCATTCCGAATACGCGCATTATATTCAACTTGCCATACATGCTGTAATGTCAGTCGCTGGATCGCGTGGTTTGAATCCTGAGCGGAGCATTTGAAAAGTAGTGGAAGACCGTCCGCGCATCCACCTGGAATCGATTTTTCCTGGAGACCTTTTCAAGCCATTCGTGTCGCCACCACCCAAAAAAAATACCGGGATGTGTAATGAACTCTGGCCTGCAAACCTGCTGAGGAAAACAGTTTCAACAGGGCTTCTTTTTCATAAAACACTTTTACAATCCGAAAGCAGCTGCCGTCATCGAGTTCACGTGTCTGAAGCGTCTTTTCAGGATGGGTCCTGGGATGATCATTTAATGTCACCGTTTCATCATATCTCGAATCAATCATAAATACCTCGCCTCCAGGACGAGTCGCACGAGCCACTTTGTCAAGAAAGAGTGGCAATGATTCGGGGACAATATGAGAAATCCAGAACGAACAGAAAACCATGTCAAATTCCCGATCTGGCTCCCAAGAAAACAGATCTTTTTGCACAAACTTTACCGAGCTGTGGGACAAACGACTCCGGTTGATGGCAAGAACATTAGAAGAAGCATCGATGGCTGTAATCGATTGCCCCAGGGAAACCAACTCACGAGTCCAGATTCCCGTCCCGCAGGCAAGCTCCAGGATGTCCCCAATTGGACCTCGCTTGCGTAATTGGCGTTTCAGGTTACTCACCTCTGCAAACCACTGTGCATTCTGCACTTTTCCCTGATCGAAGCGACCGCGTCGAAAAAACCAGTCTTCATACTCGGTCGCCCGAGCTTGATAATAAGCAATCTGTTCGGCAATCACTAACGGATCCATACCTGTCCTTACCAATCACCTGACCTTCCACGAACGCATTAACTCGAACTCACATCCAGAGGTAACACCCGTCATTCCATCCAGATTCAGTTCCCTGCAACCACGTACTCTTCCCTTGGTCTACACAATGGCAGAGGACGCTGGAGAAACCCACTTACCCAGCAATGATTCGAGGTCTCCTCTTAAACGGTTGATCAATTCATCGGGAACGGATACCAGAGGAGGACGACAGTTTCCTACCCGCAACCATCCCGACGCATTGACCATTGCTTTATTACGGGCAATTGGATTGTAACCTTTTAAGTAGTCGCATTGATCCAACCATGTCCATAATTTCCAAACTTCAGATTCCAGTTCTTCTGCGCGATCCCAGTCCTGACCACAGCATGCCGAATGCAGTTGGGTAACCAATGTCGGGAAGGAAGCGGCCAGCGTGGAAAACATTCCTTTTGCACCCTGTCGAAACAGGGCCGTGAACCACAGTCGCTCATAAGCACTGAAGACAGCCAGCCCACTTTCACGATGCAAACGCAACCACACATTGAAATCCCAGTGACTTTCTTTACTTCCACAGAGGGTAGGAAGTTCCTCTGCCAGCTGCCTCATGAGTTCCACACTCAAGCGTTGGGCCACAACTGGGAAATTATAGACAATAAGTCCAATGTCAGGGCATGCCTCGGCTAGCTGATGAAAATAGATTCTCAGTTCTTTATCCGTCAATGGATAATAAAAAGGCGGCACATTCATCGCTGCGTCAATCCCTATTTCCTCAGCCGTGCGAGTCCAAAAAATCGAGTCTTCGGTGTAGGTTGAAGAGCCGCAGACAGCAGTAAGTACTTTTCCGTTGCATTCCTCGTGAAGAACCTCCATTTGGTGTCGACGGTCGTCATCTGACATACTCCACCATTCTCCGTTCGAGCCTGGCGAGACCAAGGCATCCACTGAAAACTGCATTAGTACACGAAGATTCTCTCGATAGGCCGATTCCCAGAAATTTCCTTTTTCATCAAAAGGTGTGGGCGGTAACACAAACAATCCCTGCATCGTTTCACGTGTCAACATCTGAACTTCTTTCCAAATAAACCATAAGGCAAGTGAAGTGACCTTCCGGTCCAATCTAAGTGACCCCGCTCAGCACAACACTGCTGAGCCGTGTCCCTGTCGAAACCCGTATCCAGAAGGGAGTATCGGGCTGCATCCTAAACTAAACGGACTCGACGATCATGACAAGTACTCTGGAGAGATTACTCGTTTCCAAGCGTGTTTAAAAGTTGTCCTGAGAAACAGCCCTCCGCGTTAGCCCATAACCATCCCTGAAAGCTGACACAAGGAACCGCAGGACGGTTGCTGAAAAACGACCTCCGTTTTGAAGTGGTTCCTTATCCGATCCGTTCGGTCTCCCTACCAACTATAAATGATGATCGAAATCACTTATCAGCAAGAAAGGCCATTCCCTCTCGATCCGTTCACCATTCAACTGCAGCAATGAGTTATGGACACCCTTATGTTGTCACTAAATTCATACTCTACCAACCCACCGCTGCCCCTCTGATTCGTCGATCAACTCCCGGAAAATAACGCCCGGTTTCCGGATCGACCCATATAGCGTGACAATCTCCCTGGCGTTTGCGTCTCCTGACGTTGTGTCCCAGTCCACTTAGTGCCTTTAAGATTTCGTTGGGCACACCCGATTCAAGCATCAGTCGATCGGGCATCCACTGATGATGTACTCTGGGAGCGTCCACCGCCTGCTGAATTGGCATTTGGTGTTCGATAACGTTCAATATCACCTGCAAAACCGTATTGATAATGGTTCGACCCCCCGGACTTCCCAGTACCATAAAGGGTTCCTGACCTTTCAACACCAGCGTCGGTGTCTGTGAACTTAACATGCGTTTACCGGGTTCAATGAGATTGGGGGCAGTACCTACTTTTCCTGAACGATCTGTAAAACCTGGTTTTACATTGAAGTCATGCATCTCATTATTCAGAAGAAAACCGGTCCCTTTCGCTATTACTTTCGCACCATAACCTCCTTCCAGAGTCGTCGTTGTCGCCACCATATTGCCCTCCGAGTCAATCACCGAAAAATGAGTGGTTTCCTCACTTTCATTTCCGGTAAGAATTTCGGCACCCAATACGCTTGATGGTGTCGCCATGTCTCCTATCGTATTTCTCCATTGGTTCACATAACCTTTGGATAACAATCGGGATAGTGGCATGTTCACAAAATCGGGATCTCCCAGATATTTTGCCCGGTCAAAGTACGCCCGTTTCATCACCTCGGCCATTATATGTATGGTTGACGGCGTGTTGTGCCCAGATGCGTGTAGATCATAACCCTCCAGTGCATGCAACATTTCAATAAGAACCGTGCCACCGGAACTCGGAGGACAGATCGAAACTATCTGATAGCCGTGATAGGATCCTATAACAGGTTGCCGAATTTTAGCCTGATAGGAAATCAGATCCTTCTCTGTCACCAGCCCTCCATTGGCACGCATAGCCTCCGCCAGATATCGCGCGGTTACACCACGATAAAACCCCTCCATACCGCCATCTCTTATACGACGAAGGGTTGCTGCAAGATCCGGTAACTGCAGTCTTTCCCCTGCCGAGTATGCCTGTCCATTCGGTTTCATGTAGACTCGCGCTGTCTCAGGAAAACGTTGAAATGCTTTTTCCTGTTGTTTCAAGCTGGCGGCAAGAACTGAATCCACAACGAACCCACGGTGTGCTAATTGAACGGCCGGTTCTAGCAGACGACTCCAATCCAGCTTCCCGCACCGTTGATGCACGGTCCAGTATCCCATCGGACTTCCAGGCACTCCGACCACCAGCCACCCCACGTTAACTTTACTTTGATCAATGTTTCCGTTTGCATCGAGAAACATAGTTGCATATGCCGCTTCCGGAGCTCGCTCCCGAAAATCCACAGCAAAAACGGAAGAATCCCGTGCTAAACGGACCATCATGAATCCCCCTCCGCCCAGATTTCCCGCTGCTGGATAAGTCACCGAAAGGGCAAACCCCGTAGCAATCGCAGCGTCAACGGCATTACCGCCGTCTCTTAAAACCTGAGCTCCGATTCGAGATGCAATGGGATCCACAGACACCACCAAACCGTGTTCCACTGATCTGGGATCCACTTGCAACCCGTGATCGTTACCCCACACACTCGATGTCATCAATAGGTGAAACAACATGCCTATTGCCATTTGAAGACGCCATCGTTTCGTACCTACCATGAATAAATCTGTGACCATTTATGTGAATCCTCATGCATTCATTATACGAATCAACTCCATCGGACCTTCAGAGAACGGGGGCAACCGATCCGTGATCTCACGACATCTGCGACCGCGATGTCGTTTCTCGAAGTGGATACAATATGTAGCTAATCCGCTATCCAACCTGACGATTACCCCCTGTTCAGCGATGCTGGGCATGACAGGCGCCACAACGGCGACTGAGCTGTTGAAAAGCGTGCTGTGCAGAAACTGTATCTGAAAACCGGGTGGATCGAACCAGGAGTTCTGCCGCCGCACGATACGCCTGTATCTGAGTCAACCAGTCAGCTCGCGTGCCACGAGGAGGGGTATAGCCCGGCAGCAGGGAGGCAACTTCCACCAATAGCACTGCTTGAGCCCTAACCTGCTTCCAGTTGATCCGATCCGGGTGTTCTTTAAGGGCCATACCAATTAAACCTCGCACGCCAGAAGGACTATTAACAGCTTGCATTAAATCCACCAGAGTTGCATATCTCAAAGGATCGGACTGTTTCGAAATATGCTCTGTCATTACACGAAAATGGTGCGAATCTTCAACATGCTCATCGAGAAATTCGTACATTTCAAACCATGCTTTTTCCGAGGATTCAAAATGGTATCTCTCACCACTCTCCGGGAACATAAATCCGACTTGTGCCTCAGGAAATATGATTCTGGACATGGGGAAACCGATGGACGTCTCAAAAGGAACCTCCGATTGAGACTCTTTTTCCGGTATACCCGATATCAAAGATAGTGTTGGTACAGCAAACGGATTTGAAACAACCCGCTGATTTTGCGAATCCACCTTCTGGCAAACAACACATGCTGCAAACCGCATAGAATTGGCAAGCTGTCTGGCCCAGTAACCTCCCGAAGACCATCCGACAACACCGATTCGGTCAGGAAAAACGGATTTATTGTTTTGCAACCATCGCGCTGCTGACCCGAGCTCTGAGAACACCCTTTCCCTCAACACGGTGTCTGACTCCATACGAGCCTGTTCCAACCTCCGGGGATCCGTGGATACCACCAGTACCAGATAACCTATTTCGGCCAGTTCACGCGCCGCACGATGGAAACCGGGGCCCATAGGTTGACGATCAGGAATTACAAGAAGTCCGGGAAATCGATCGTCAGAGACAATTTCAGGTGAAGTATGTTTACCTTCAGACCGTGTCGTTTTGGATTGTCTTTGGTTGACAACTCGATAAAAGACCATGCCATGGTGAGACGAAACGGCTCCGCGCCACCGAACCGGTCGGAAATCAACCTGTATCGGATTCTGTACCATGAAAACGTCGAGAAAGGGAGGTAACTCAGCCAACTCGTCCGTAGCTGCCCTTACTCCCGACGGTTCAGAAAACCAGGAAAAAACACCCCAAACCACTACACAAGACGAAAACATGGAAATTACACGCATCGTATTTCGTGTTATCTTGTCCATAAACGCGACTTATTCAACCACCAGATCAATCGATGAAAAATGTTCGTGATCACTCTTGGTGTGTACAGTGTCGGAACGTACCAGATAAACCCCCGGTTCCGATACACGAAAGCGAAGACGTGCCCCAACTTTACACTTTGGTTTAAAATTCATCACGATTGTCCCCATCGTGACAACTCCCGTTTTCAAATCGGGTACCTGTTTCTGTTTTGTCTGTTTTACCTTAACCACGAAATAACGAACCTTCACCGCGTTCACGACCCCATGCGGATAAATATTCGTCAGGATGAACTGCATAACCAGTGGCTCGTTGGCTTTCACCTTCAGCAAAGGCCTGGGATTGACCCCACCCAGTGGCGGTTCCTGATCAGCAATCGCAACCTTTTGTACTTCCTTCCCACGAACGACCAGCTCAATTTGAGCGTGTTCAGCACGCGTCTGTGCAACGGAAAATATTCCCATGCCGATCGACACACAAACCGACAACCACTTTTTCTGTATCGTCATCATTGCCCCCTCAAGTTATTCCACTAAAATTTCAACTGCCGCAAAATGATCATGCTCATGAACACTATCTGCCATGTAAAGCGTCTCCGCACGAATGAGATATGCGCCGGGTTTGTCTAAGGTAAGAGAAAAAGTACCCTCTGCTTTTTCTCCTGGTTTGAAATCCATTGTCATCACTCCCTCATGATCAACGTCTCGTCCCAGATCAGGCAGTTTCTTTTGTCCGATTTCTTCTTCCTCAACTGCAAAAAAATGCACATAAACATCCGAAAATTCAAATAGCTTATCTACATTGTGAACTATCCATTTCACTCGCAGAGGTTGATTCTTTCTCACGGTTAAAACGACCAACGACGGTTTTCTATCAGAAGGAACCAGGTGTGTTTGAAGACTGGTTACTTTTTCACCTTCTGCATCGACCATCACCGTCAAATTGAACTGCGGGCAGCCATCCCCTGAATCCGCGTACATCCAGAATCCGACCAAACACAGGAAACCCTTAAGTAACATCGATACACCTCAATAAAATGGCTGGTTAAAGTCGATGGAGAGGACGTCTCCCAAACTGTACTAATGATCGATCCCTTTTTCCTCACCGCCGTCATGGGTCGATCAAGAACCCTCTGAGACCAAAAAGGCAAGGCCACGTTCGTTTCTTACCGGCTCATCAATATCGTTTTGACAACTGACATTCTGCGATTTCGATCGCCTTCAGCAAACCCTGAGCTTTATTAATCGTTTCCTGATATTCAGTTTCCGGAACGCTATCAGCCACAATTCCCGCACCAGCCTGGACATAGGCGGTACGTCCTTGCATCACCAGAGTTCTCAAAGCAATACACGTGTCCATATTACCCGTGAAATCAATATAGCCTACCGCACCCGCATACGGACCTCGACGGTGTCGTTCCAGTTCATCAATTATTTCCATGGCTCGAACCTTCGGCGCACCCGATACGGTTCCCGCAGGCAAACAGCTTCGTAATGCGTCAAAACTGGTCGTTTCACTCCTGAGCTGCCCGGTCACATTCGACGTAATATGCATTACATGACTATACTTTTCAATGGTCATTACATCGCTGAGCTGAACGCTTCTGTACTGTGCCACACGTCCCACGTCATTACGACCAAGATCAACCAGCATGATATGCTCGGCTCGTTCCTTAGGATCGGCCAGAAGCTCCTCGGCCAACTGACGGTCCTCATCTTGAGTTTTTCCTCTTCGGCGTGTTCCAGCCAGTGGACGCACCGTTACCACTCCGTCTTCGACACGAACCATGATTTCAGGGGATGCACCTACAAGGGTCACCTCCGGTGTCCGCAGAAAAAACATAAAGGGGCTAGGGTTCACCACTCGTAGTGTTCGATAAATGTCAAACGGACGCGCCTGAGTCACTGTGGATAATCGCTGGCTTAGTACGACCTGGAAAATGTCACCCGAACGAATGTATTCCTTGGCACGCTTAACCGCCGATTCAAAATCCTTTCGGGCAATATTGGATTCCCAATTCAACGATTCGGAAGTCTGGAAATCAAGGTCTGCTAATTCCAAATCTAATTTCGGGCTCTGCAACTGCGCCGCAAGTTCATCGACACGCTGACACGCAGATTGATACACTTGACTCAGAAACTTGCGAGAGAGATGGCTTGATTTCCCACTATTCTGATCCGTATTGTCAGCCGTTTCCTGAACATGGCTCTGGGCAACCAAAAATACTATTTTACGAATATGATCAAAGATGACCATTCGGGAGTAAAAACCAAAGGCCAGGTCAGGTATATTCCGGTCGTCCTGAGGAGGTTCTTTCAATCGTTCTGTGTAGCGAACCACATCATATCCGGCATACCCCACTGCTCCTCCACAAAATCGAGGCAGCTCAGGCAACCCTACGGCACGACATGCCAGGAGACATCGCTCCAGCTCCGTTAAGGGATCTTCACATGTCGTTTCCTCTCGAACTCCCTTTCGGATGGTAACCACTCGATTTTCATAAGCTTCAAACTGCAGGTAGGGATCTGCGCCAAGGAAACTATAACGCCCCACCTGTTCACCACCTATCACACTCTCAAACAGAAACGCTGAATCGCCCCCTTGAATTTTGCAAAATGCGCTGACTGGTGTAAGCGTATCAGAAGTGAGTTGACGGTAGACTGGAACAGAATGCCCGTTTTCTGCAAGTTTGCAGAATGTTTCAAAATCAGGATAATACGTGACCCGGTTGGCCATGGACATTTCACAGGAAAAAGATCGGATATAAACAACTTCGCTTATGATGTTCGCTGTAACATGAAGGCGGATCCTCCGATCACCAGGCAAACCATCGTCTAAACGAAACACTGACGGACAGTATAGCGAATTAACAGAACCGGGTCTCTTAAGAAGATCTTGCAGTTGGTACCCGGTGGTCCCTTTTATCCAGCACTTTTTCTAGATCTCTCATTGGTGAAAGATACATCGAGAATCTATAATGGAGGCTGGATCTGGTATGGTCCGTACTGGCGTATTCGTTTTCTCCACTCCTGAAAAAGATCGGTTTAATCGCTGTATTGCTCGATGAGCAGAAGGATTGGTAGCCAACTCATCATCTTTCCCATTATAATGATTTTCAGTTGTATCTGAACATGTAGTCACAACATGATCCCCCGTTACATCAGTGAGCCAGGTTGTGAGAGATTGCCGTCTTTATAAAAGTTCCGCTTGGGCCATCCTGATCGTACTGAGTTCGAGCACGATCTGGGCACAGGACAATTCTAAAAACAGCCATTGGTCTTTCCACAGCCCTTCCCAGGCCTCGGTCCCCTTGACCCAAACACCGTCATGGGTGCGCAATCCAATCGATGCATTCATACTTGCCGAGCTGGAAAAAAAAGGAGAAGTTCCTTCTCCTCGTGCAACCAAGTTAACTTTGTTGCGACGACTCTACTTTGATTTGACAGGTCTGCCTCCAACTCCCTCTGAAGTATCCTCTTTTCTGAACGATCCGTCTGAACATGCCTATAAAAAATTAGTTGACCGTTTACTAGCCAGCCCTCGTTACGGAGAACGCTGGGC
>CAXEIY010000258.1:0-17389 GCA_963996245.1 uncultured Planctomycetia bacterium
ATCCATGACGATTGTGGTCGCGACCATCAGGCCCCTGAGAAACCGGAAGACGGCCAAACTCTCCAGTCCAGATAACAATGGTATCATCCAGCAAGCCACGCCGTTTCAGATCGAGAACCAAAGCGGCACTCGGCTGATCGGTACGTCGACAAAGTCCACGCAACTGTTCGGAATTGTTCTTATGTGTATCCCACGGTTGCGAATTAAGATAAACACTGACAAAACGGACTCCTTTTTCAACTAGTCGTCGTGCCAGAAGACACCGTTTGCCATAGTCCGCAGTCTCATCCTGATCCAATCCGTACAGTGAACGTGTTTCCTCAGTTTCATCGGAAATATCGATAACACCGGGTACCGCTGTCTGCATCCGTGCGGCCAATTCGAAATTATCAATCCTCGCCTGCAATTCATCACTTTCAGGATAACGAGTTCGATGGACTTCGTTGATCTGTTTTAGAAAATCAAGCTGGTTCAGTCGGGCTCCTCTGGCAAGGTTTTCTGGTGTGTTTAGATGTACAACAGCCTGTCCTGAGGAACGGAACTGGGTACCCTGAAATACCGCAGGAAGAAACGCGGAAGTCCAGTTGTTGACCCCGTCAACAGGTAGTCCGCCGGGATCGGTCAGGACGACGTAGGAGGGTAAATCATCACGTTCACTACCCAGGCCATAGACGACCCATGACCCCAGAGAGGCTTTCGGAATTATGGAAGTACCACTGTGAATCAAACGCAACGCCCGTTCATGATCAACCGATTCGGTATTCATGGAACGAATCAGTGTAATATCATCCGCTATGCTTCCGAGATGAGGTAACAGTTCCGATAACTCCATGCCACAAGCACCATGGCGATGAAAACGGAAAGGGGATTGCAGTAGATTTCGTACCTGTTTGTGAAAATGTGCTTCGACTTTTCCGGGGTATGGTTTTCCATGGTGACGTGCCAATTCCGGTTTGGGATCAAACAGATCCATCTGGCTTGGACCGCCGTTTTGAAACAAAAGAATGACCGATTTGGCGCGCCTTCGATGATGTGTTGTTCCGGGTAGCAGGGGATCGCGTCGGGCTCGCGAGTCATCGGCAGCAGCATCTCGTACGGAGAGTAGTTGTGACAGAGCCAAAAGACCGATCCCGCCACCACTGTGACTCAGAAAGGTACGGCGATTTGAAACATAGGGAAGATATGGAGTCATGATCTGTTAAGCAATCTAAGACGACAAGGGTTTACTCGAGGTAAAGAAAAGCGTTCGTGGCAAGCAACATCTGACAATAATCACTCCAGGTCTGTGCTGCTGAATCCTGTGATCCATGATATATCAGTTGCTGTTTCTTAATAAATGTAAAAGCAGCCTTCTGTTCTATGGAAGTCGGTAAACGGCCGAGTAAAAGAAGAAAGGAATATTGAATTCGCTCTATCGTTTCATCTGGAGGAAAACGATCTAACCGTCGAGCAAAGGCCGATGCCTGTTGCAGAACAAAGGTGGAATTCAGTAAGGCCAACGATTGTAGTGGTACAGTAGAATTTCCTCTCTCTGGACAGTTACTGATAATCGATGGAGCATCGAACAATTCCAAAAAGGTGTTAACCTGTGTACGACGCTGCTGGAGATAAATGGATCGGCGATACGTTTCAGCATAATCACTCGGGACAATGACATTGCCCGTAGCGGTTCTCTGGGTAGGGGTATAGGGTCCGTACATCCGTCGATCCAGTTCTCCAGACACAGCCAGCATACCATCACGGATCGCTTCTGCATCGAGACGGCGTAACGGGAATTTCCACAGTAAGCGATTTGCCGGATCCACTTCGGAAGCCCGAGAGCCAATAGTCGTCAGCGAGACTTCAGAAGCCTGTTGATAAACCGCTGAACGGAGTATCAGTTGATGTAGTGCTTTCATGCTCCAATTGCGATCCACCAAATAGGAGGCGAGGTATTCCAGTAGATCAGGATGGGATGCCGGAGATCCGGAAAGGCCAAAATTGTCTGGAGTAGAGACCAACCCCGTCCCGAAATGAAATTGCCAGATGCGGTTAGAAATGACACGAGCTAACAGGCCTGAAGCACGCGTATGTGGTTTGGTTATCCACTGTGCGAAGGCCAAGCGTCTACCGGTGGAAAGGCGCAGTTTACTGTCTGTGGAAAAGGGAGTTCCATCGTCTCGTCCAGCAAAGGCCGACAACGCAGGCAAGGATATGGGCCGTGCGGGAAGTACAGGATTTCCTATATCAAGCACGGAGAGTCCACTGGGGTGAACCAACTCTGCCTGTGATTGATAATTGCCCGATTCAAGCCGAAACACCTCAGGCGCCGGTACCATCACGTCGGTAACCCAGGCTACGGTTCCTGGCGATTGAGGACGTTTTGAATTGATGGTTTCAATCTGTTTATCCAGGTCTTCAGCTTTATCAGGAGCTCTTTTTTTCTCTTCTTTCAGTTTATCAATGCGCTGGTCAATATCAGCGATCTGCCGCTTCCATAGTGTCCATGCGTTGACCCCTGCAATACTGCCAATTCGCTTAACTGGTGGAACCCATGCGTCGTTATGAAACGCAGGAAAGGCCGGGTAGAAAATAGCCTGTAAACGATAGTACTCTTCATGTCCGATCGGTTCGAATTTATGGTCATGGCAGCGTGCACACTGGATAGTCAGTCCCAACAACGCGTTCATCATGATCTGCAAGGACCCTTCCAGCGCAGTTGCCCGATCAATGGTCACTTCATCTGGATTGCCGTCACTTTCACTGGAACCGTCTGGCGCATTACGCAGAAAATGGGTCGCAACCATCAAGTCCCGTAATTCGCTGACCGATGGATTGCTCAGATAAGAAACCCACTCATCACCGGCCAGTTGTTCTCGTATGAACTGATCGTAACCTTTGTCGGCGTTCAAACTACGAATGACGTAATCACGGTAGTGGAACGCGTAAGGTCGATTCGTGTCTGCGCTGAAATAGCCGTTCGAATCCGCGTACCCAACTACGTCGAGCCAGTATTTTCCCCACCGTTCTCCGTAATCCGGTGATGACAGTAGCCGATCAATCACGGCTTCGTAGGCCATGGGTGACGAGTCCTCAAGAAAATTCTGAACCTCGGTCTGGGTCGGCGGAAGGCCTCTCAAGTCATAGCTGATACGACGAAGCCAGGTAGTGCGATCTGCCGGTATGGAAAGGGTGAGTTGCTGCGAAGTCAACTGCTTCTGAATAAATCTGTCAACCGGAGTCTTCAGAGTTAAAGTTGGCACGACGTAGGGAACGGAAATTTCCTGCAAAGGTTGAAATGCCCAATGATCCTTGGGCTCTTGGCCCCGAGCCAGCATTGGAATCAACCCAATCATTACAACAGGAAGCCAAAAAACCGTTCGCTCTGAAGTGAAAAACGGATGCATAAGGAACGTACCGTGCCTGGGAAAATCCGGGTCCGATTTTGAGACCAACGTCCTAATTATCCAATATTAACAATGCCCTAAACTTTAATCCACACAATCGACGTCGACTGCACCTCTGAATAACCGTTTACCGTGTCACCCATCCATCCCATATTCGGGTATTACCAACTCCAATAATCAACACTACCGAAATGCGTATGGCCGCGATTACCTCTTTTCTGGTTAGTTAGACATCGATGTCAACCATAATTCGTAATTCCGAAATGTTCGTGTCAATATGAGTAATCGGGTATCTACCTCATTGCTGTCAAACACCGATGATGACGCTGTCATTGCCTGGAAGTAACTGGCACAGTACAGTAGGGGTTATCGCGTTTTATCTCACTCGCATGTTTACGATGGGAAAGGACGTCCCTGATGCTTCGAATTCTGGGGACCCGAAAATCACTCTGTGACAGACTGACCCGGCGCGAGATGCTGGAAGCCGGTGGACTGAGCGCAGCCGGTTTGAGCCTGGCAGACTTTCTTCACCTTCGTGAAGCTGGAGCGAACGTTTCTTCCACTCTACCTGCTGGTTCGTTCGGAAAAGCAAAAAACTGCATTCTTCTGTATCTTTGGGGATCACCAAGCCAACTGGAGACCTTCGATGTCAAACCGGATGCTCCACGAGACGTTCGAGGAGAGTTTGGAGACGGTATAGCGACGTCCATCCCCGGCTACCGGGTTGGGGAACTGTTGCCAAGAATTTCCCAAGAGATGCACAAGGTCACGATTGTGCGTTCGCTCACCCACCCCTATCCTCTACACGGTATTGAATTGGCGCTCACCGGTATTCCGAAATTGGGGCAGCGTTTCAGTAACCCGCATGACACGCGCAGCTGGCCATTTATAGGTTCTGTTGTAGAATACCTTCAGGAACAGCAGTTCAACGGCGCCCATTCTGAAATACCAAATAATATTGCGTTACCCTGGCCCTTCAGTTCAAGACGTACCGGTGAAGTGTTGCGATCGGGTCCCTATGGAGGGTTTCTGGGCAGTGCCTATGACCCTGTATGGACCGAATTCGACGGAACGGCGAGCGACAGTTCACCAACCGTTCATGCATCGTTTGGTGGCATTAATAAATCGTACCGTGATCCTTACGGTGGTATTACGCCAGACTCTTCTTTTTTAATGGCTGCAAACGGAAAACTGCGGCCGGAAATGACCTTGAATCGCCTTGATCGACGTCGGTCACTGCTGACACAACTTGATCAGAGTAGGCGTCAGGCGGATCAACAAATAGATCGCAGCAGTTTTGATAGATTCCAGCAAATGGCGTTTTCGATGCTCACTTCTCCGAAACTCAACGAAGCCATTGATATCGATCGTGAACCGTCAGAGACAAGGGAACGGTATGGTATGAGCCTGTTTGGACAGGGATGTCTTGCCGCACGACGTCTTATTGAAGCCGGCAGCACATTTGTTACCGTTTTCTGGGACGAGTACGAATCAGTCAACAGTGCCTGGGACACCCATGAAGACCACTTCAATCGTATGACTAACCAGCTCTGTCCGAATTTTGATACAGCGCTTCCTGCGCTTTTACAGGACCTTGAAGAACGGCAACTGCTTGATGAAACCATGGTCGTGTGTATCAGTGAGCACGGTCGTACCCCCAAAATTGATAATAGTCCTGGTGGCGGACGAAATCACTGGTCACGAGCCTATTCGGCGCTGTTCGCAGGAGGGGGCTTTGCAGAAGGTCGCGTTATCGGCCGGACGGATGCCGTGGCCGGAGACGTGGAATCAAGCCCTTTTCATCCCAATGATATATTGGCAACTATTTATCATTTACTTGGAATTGACCCTCATACAACTCTTCACGATCGTCTTGGCCGTCCGCTACCGCTGGTCGGGGCAGGCAGTGTGCGTCAAGAATTGCTGGCATGACGTGAGCCACTTCCTGCTGGGAGCATGATAGGTTTTCAAAAAGGATGGGGCGTGGATGACCTCCTCCGGCGATTTGCCTCATAAGCAAAAACAGTGTCCGGTCAGTCCACATTGATTCATGATGAGAAATCCTGTTCTTTCCAGCAACTACCGTTACCACCAGAGCGGACCTGGGTTTATGGATACACCTCCCAAGAAAGGCATCTGCTCCCCGAACTCATCTACATCTTCCCTTTTTCTTTTATCCCTACTCGAAATGTGTTGATGCTACACTTCCGGATGTCTAGCCGAAGTGAGACATGGCATTGGCTATCGGTCAGGTCGGATCAAACCGGGATTGGCGTTGAATGGAAGTCCATGCATAATAATTCACATGATGCACAACCATTACGCAGACTCCATGGTCGTCGGTACAGGACGGTTTCAGTACAAAGCAATCGCACATTGGGACCAATTGCCTTCTGGCTGGGAATATGTTGATGTGGTCGGAGTCGCAACCGATTCGCAAGATAACGTTTATGTGTTCAATCGAGGCGATCATCCCATGGTGGTGTTCGATTCCGGCGGTAATTTCCTGACAGAATGGGGAGCGGGCGACTTCGTCAGGCCTCATGGCATTACTATTGGTCCGGATGACCGGATCTATCTGACTGATGATATAGGCCATGCCGTGTATGAGTACAATCTCAAGGGTGAACGACTCAAAACTCTGGGCCCCAGCGGACAGCCCAGTAACACGGGAGTGACCGAGTTTGACTACCGCAGCATGAAGCAGGCCGCTGGGCCCTATCACTTCCCCACGAATCTTGCACTGGCCAGCGATGGTCAGATGTTTGTTTCCGATGGTTACGGTAACGCGCGCGTACATCGATTCAACACCGAAGGACAACTCATCCAGTCATGGGGTGAACCAGGAGATGGGCCAGGGCAATTCCACCTTCCTCACGGGGTATTTCTGGACAGCAACAACCGAGTTTTTGTTGCAGATCGAGAAAATAACCGACTGCAGATATTCTCAACGGATGGCATTTTTCAGGATCAGTGGACCGATGTCGTTCGTCCTACCAATATCTTCATCGATGCCGAGGATAACGTTTTTGTATCAGAAGTCGGAAAACGAGCGGGTCTCTTTCCCTGGATGGAACCGGATCCGTCAGAAACCGGCGGCCGAGTCAGTATATTTGATTCAAAGGGTAATCTGATGACCAGGTGGGGAGGAGGCAATGCCCCGGTCGCAGCCACTGACTTCTTTGTACCGCATGACGTATGGCTTGATTCGAATGGTAATATTTATATAGGCGAAGTCACATGGGCAGGGGGAGGAAATCTTGGAATGGTCCCTAAAGATTGTCCTCGACTGAGAAAGTATGAAAAAGTTACGCCGTAACCCCGGACTGTGGCATGCTTCGGAAATCAACGTGCCACAGTACTAATTGAAACAGGAGGTCTTTATGTCACGGGAAATTATCAGTGAAGTGGCCGGAAAACCTTATAGCCGCGGAACACGCAGCGGAAACATGATTTTTGTTTCTGGACAGATGGGCCTTGATGCAAATGACAAAGAAATTCCCGGAGGTGTCGGTCCCCAGATGGTCCAGACTATGGAATACATCAAAGAAATTCTCGCTGAGGCCGGAGCAACACTCGACGATGTCATGATGACCAATGTATATATGGCTGACCTGGAAAGTGACTACGAGGAGATGAATCGGGTTTACCGGGAATACTTCGGATCCAGTAATATGCCGGCCCGCGCAACCGTTGAAATAAGTCGACTAGCTTTTGATCTGAAAGTGGAAGTATCCTGTATTGCGATGGTCAATTCATGACCCAAGCCATTATTCAGGCACTTTTCATTTCCGGAAGCCCAATCGTTCCATCCAATACGAGAAACCATATTGCAGCTGATATCCCGTTTCGATGTGGGCTTCCATTCCTTTTACTTGTGGAACCGGCTGGGATCAGCTTTTGCGCAAATCGGTAATCGACTGGGCGAACCCTTTAATCGCATTATCTACCAGATGCACTTTACCGGCTTCAGCGGCGATTCGAATACCCGTCCGCTGCAGTGCTTTTCGTGTTTCCTCAATCACGTTGTCGGTAATACGAACCTCTTTTGTTTTGCCCTTAATGTCGATCGCAATTCCACCATCGGCTCCACTGTTAATGATCTGATTGTGTTCCAAGGTATTTCGATTAGCCCAAAAATCCTGTCCCCTGGTGTCATTACGAAATAAAACCCCGATTTTACCACTATTAAGCACCTTGTTATGACGCATCACATTGTCTGTGTCGCAGTGGCCAATCGAAATTCCATAATTTCGATTGCCGTCAATCGTATTGTGTTCAGCCAAGCCGAACTTGACACCCCAACACCAGAAGATACCGATCCCGTTACGTTCCGATACGTTGTTTCGCAAGATGGGACGCTGCGAACCGGAACCGGGATGAAGGCCTAAATCCGCATTGTCGTGACTATGGCAGTTTTCGACCACGACATCATGGCAGATCTGAAAGCTAATGCCGTCTCCATTGTAATTACGAGAAGTAACTTTGCGGATCGTATAGCGATTGCAATCCTGTAGAAAAATGCCCCCTCCGTAGTTTCCATTAAGGTTCTCATTGTTTTTAAGATCACCATCGAGTGTGATGTTCTCAATCACCACATCTGATGTGTACTCACTGGTCAGCAAAGGGAAAACTGCAGAAACAGTCGGTTTCCCAGACAGCCAGAGGTTCTTGCGGAGGCCATTATTGAGTTTGAATCGATTGCCGGATCGAGCAACTAACGTACGTTTGATCGTATCCGTGCCACCATTGTGAGGATTTTTCGTTCTTAAAACGATTCCATCTCCCACTTCGAAACCTTTGGCGTCCTGTAAAGTAATCTCCTGGTCATACCAGTCCGAATCTGACGAGAGTGCTACTTTTCGGGAAGGAATCTTCGTAATGATCGAATCGAGCCCACTGCCCAACAGGCGAATTCGTGAGGGTAGATGAACGGCATTACGGAAAACATATTTACCCGGAAGGATGTGTACCGTTCCTCCTCCCATCCGTGCCATGTAGTCGATTGCCGCCTGGACTACCTTGTCAGTGTTTCCAATGAGATCTCCCTTTTTCTGACCCACTGTCAGAGTCAATCGCTTTTCCCAATTAGGCTCAAAACGCTCATCGCCATCAGTCGCACGAGGTCTATTCACACGGGCAGGATCTTGTCCGTAGGTCCCGTTCTGCAAGCTAACACCAGCCATCAGACTCGACGCCAAACCAACAAACCTGCGGCGATTGATGCATTGAAGAGCCATCATCACACCTCCTGTTTAAAGTCTCAGTACATGTTCAGTAGGCGACTATCGATGGTGGATCAGATTCCACACCTTCGATTATTTCCTCACTATTTTGGCACAAACCGTTATCAAATGCACTCCCAGTAACCCGAATAGAATCTACGGTGCATTACTGAGTTTTGAACACATTCCTAATATGATTATTCAGGATTGGCACCGACCCTGCTATTGGGATACCCCCCAACGTTCGCCCGGCCAAGTCCCGTCATGAGAAACAGAAGAAACGTCACTTGCTTAACGTAGAAGGTATCGTGCCATATAAAATCGAGCGGATAAATATGGATTTAACAAAGGTTCACCATGGTTTCAGTCGCCAACTTAAAAAGGGTCTCTTGTAATGATTTGATACCCAGTGTCTACCGAAATACTCTCTTAATATGTGTTAGAATTGGATCGCTTAATCGTACTGTAGTTAACATGTATCACTTTTCTGGTTAACGGAATGTTGAGCATGACTCGAATTCTTCACGGTTTCAGCTGTGGTCTGGTAATCGGTTTGACACATGTATTCTCTGCCGGCTGTCTTCATGCAGCAGATCGCACGGGAGAGCAACCAAACGTTATCCTGATCTATACCGATGACCAGGGAACGGTTGATGTTGGTTGCTACGGTGCCAATGATCTGATCACTCCACACATGGATGAACTGGCCACAACGGGAATCCGATTTACTCAGTTTTATTCTGCCGCTCCGGTCTGTTCTCCCTCTCGCGCTGCCGTTCTCACGGGACGCTATCCTCAACGTGCTGGTCTGGCCGGTAATGCCGGATCACGCCCGGGGGCAAAGGGCATGCCGACAGAGCAATTGACCATGGCGGAACTATTCCGGTCAGCTGGATATAGAACAGGACATATTGGTAAGTGGCATCTGGGATACCGGCCTGACACGATGCCCAATGCACAGGGATTTGATGACTCCTTTGGTCACATGGGTGGCTGCATCGACAACTATTCCCATTTCTTTTACTGGAATGGGCCCAATCGACATGACTTATGGCGAAATGGAAAAGAAGTATGGGAAGATGGTCGATTTTTTCCTCAATTGATGGTCCGCGAAGCTCACCGGTTTATAGATAGAAATCAAACCCAACCTTTTTTCCTCTACTGGGCCATTAATGTTCCCCATTATCCACTCCAGGGAACCGATGCATGGCGAAAGCGGTATCAGCACCTGAAATCACCTCGACGTAACTACGCTGCCTTCATATCAACGATGGATGAAATGATCGGCCAAATTCTGGAACACTTAAACAAACGTGGTCTCCGGGAGAACACCATTGTTATTTTTCAGTCCGATCATGGTCATTCCACCGAACAGCGTACCTTTGGAGGGGGAGGTAGCGCCGGGAAATACCGTGGCGCGAAGTTCAGCCTGTTTGAAGGAGGCATTCGGGTTCCCGCCATCATTAGCTGGCCCGCACAACTACCTCAAGACGAGGTACGTGATCAGTTGGCTGTCTCCGTTGATTGGTTACCTACCCTGTCCGAACTGACCGGTGTATCATTACCCGAAAGACGGATCGACGGCCATAGTCTCGTTCCAATCATCCACTCAAATAAGACGACCAGTCCTCACCAGCAATTCCACTGGCAATCGGGCCGTGGTATGAACGGCAAACCGCAGTGGGCGGTTCGTAAAGGGGGATGGAAACTGATTGGTAACCCTAAAGATACCAGTAATAGAGCTCCACTTACTGACTCCGATCAACTATTTCTGATTAATTTGGATGAAGATCCCGAAGAAATGGATAATCTCGCGCAGAAACATCCTGATGTTGTTCGCAATCTGGAACAATTACATCTCATATGGAAGCAGGATGTCCAGTTAGACGCCACACCGATCAAACCTAAATCAGAAGCAGAGTTGATAATCGATTAGCGACGGTGCCGCCGTACCTCGATCGTCATCCTTCAGCGGATGGGCCGGCACCTATAAGCTGGACTCCGTAATCGTGATAGTCGAAGTTTGCGTGCAAAAAACATCGAACGTATCAACTGGGTCCGTCAACAGCAGTCGGTGATTTTTGTGCACGGGATATCCAGATAGCATGTCCGGTTGAGTTCGTAACTGCAGGTGTCTGGTGCAAGTTACTCTTTGGTAAGTGTCTCGTCGAGATTAAACAGCAGACGGGCAACCGTCGTCATCGCGGCAAGCGAGGGTAGATTATCTACCTGATCTTTCGTTGAAACGCCGTAAATGGCAGCTGCATCGAGAGACCCTTCTTTAACCCGATGGTATTGCCGTTGATGAAAGTCGATCAGTGCCGTGAGCTCTGACATTGAAGGCGGTCGCGTTAAAACAATGCGATAAGCGTGATGTAGACGACTGGCAAGGTCACCGGGAACCTCATCCAGCACACGCCTGGCAAGCGCTCTGGATGACTCAATAACAACCAGATCGTTAAGTTGAGCGAGCGCTTGAAGAGGGGTGTTGGATCGACGCCGCGACATGATACAGATATTAGGAGGAGGAGCATCAAATGTGGCAAAAGCAGCGTAGGGACCACCACGTTTACGGAAGGTGTAAAGGCCACGACGGTAGCGATCGTTACCTGTACTGTCTTTCCATTGGAAAGGACCAAAGGTCTGGCCAGCTTCTTCAGGCTGAGATGGAAACACACTGGGCCCACCGATTGTCTTTATCATCAAATCGCTTGCTTCAAGTAGCATGTCACGTATCGTTTCAGCATTAACTCGGAAACGCGCACCACGTGCCAGAAGGATATTTTGTGGGTCCCGTTTTTGAAGTTCCGGAGAAACCTGGGATGATTGACGGTATACGGCAGACATCACGATATGCCGTTGTAAGGACTTGATACTCCATCCACTGTTTTGCAGTTCAACAGCGAGCCAATCAAGAAGTTTCGGATGTGATGGAGGTTCCCCCTGGATTCCAAAATTTTCCGGAGTACTAACGATGCCTCGGCCAAAGAATGACTGCCATATCTGATTTGCAACCACGCGTCCTACAAGGGGATTGCGATCATCGACTAACCACTTTGCAAATGTCAGTCGATTACGTGGGGCTTCGTCAGGCAAAGCATGAAGCACGGCAGGCACAGCAGGTAACACTTCTTCATCAGGGCGTGAATACTCTCCTCTCACATGAATATGTGTCGGTCTTTGGTGCTGCTTTTGTCGTTCCTTAAAAACAAATGTTGTCGCAAAGCGAGGTCTGGAAGCCAGAAGGCCCTTAATACGCGCGTTGTACTGAGTCAGTTCCGGTGCGATCGAAAGAAAGTAATTTCGAAGCGTAGACTCGGAATCTTCAATCATGGATCGCTCACGTTCATTCAACAATTGGTCAATCTCAGTGGGACGTGGGTCGGAATGCAGTGGCCCTTCATCACCGGTTGCAAATAGGCGAAAACGGCCAAGGGCCTGTTGATGAACAAAATTTTGGAGCACGGTTACGTGGAAACGAGATCCATCTGGAATCTCGTAGGGATGCTTTGCTTCAAAAACAGCGACGTGTTGTTTTCCAGCAGCGCCTCCAATAAACCAGCCTGTCTGTTTGTTCTTATCGATCGCATGTTCGATCACGTGATCTGAATGGTGGTAGTTAGCGTAGGCATGGCCAAACTCTACTTTGTGCTTCTGTTCGAAATTTTCAGATTCGGACTTTGATTCGATGCCAGCTCGAAACTCGGTCACAACAAAGGCTCCATCGCCATTATAGCTGCCACGGCCCGGACCATAATTGGGAAGCCGTTCGTCGGGAATCGCTTCCAGACGAAATCCCGTTACGCGACTCAATTTGGTTTCATAAATGATCTCGTACGTATCCACTTCCGGTCGATCACCCGTTACCAGAATGGAATGATCCTTGAGTTCTGTCATCGTCGCGTTTCCTGACGACATACTGCTGACAGGAGTCAATAAATCCCAATGGATGGGCTGGTTTGGAGGGGCTTCCAGCCAGGTTCGAAATCGACTTTCTAGATGCTGCTTACGTGATTCAGGTTCGCTGAGGTTTGGCTTGTTGTTATCTGAAACACCGACAGACAAACGAAAACGGCGCATTGTAAGCTGTCGCCCCAGATTCTGTTCGATTCGGAACTCAATTCGAGTACCACTTTCAAAAGTCAGTGGCTCTGAAATCGTAAAAGACACTTCACGCGGTGTTCTGAGATCCGATGAACCTCGAGCACCTGCCCAACCGGAAAGGGGGTTGTCATCTATTGCCTCGCTGATGACATGACGCTGTAGCGCAAATTTGTCGCGGTTTTCGATCGCTGAGACGAGGGTACGGGCCGTCCAGGAATTCAGGGCCTTCCTCTGAGGGCTGTGATTATCACGAGAAGCAAGGCGGATACTGAAATCCGTGATAACGAAATCACCGTTCTCTGCACGTCCAATCAAGCCTTCCTCGCTGTTATTCCCAGGGAGAACTTCGAGTCGAACAAACTCAATCTTCCTGATGGGTAAATCTGCTACCACAATATAAGTATCTTTAGATGGACTTTCCCCAGAGGCAACCAGTGATAAGTCCTTCTCTATTGTCAGTGTTGATCCTGCAGTAGAATCCGTGCAAACAGGACGTACCACTTCCCATACGGTATCGACTTCGAAAGGGGGAAACTGTGCTGCGCGATCAGAAACCAATTGGGCCACCTTCGTATCAATGTCATTTTGATGCTCTTTAATCGTATTGTCCGGAACCCATAACTCCGGCTCGTCGGCATTATTCAGGAAGGCGAACAACTGCCAGTACTCGCGCTGTGTTAAAGGGTCATATTTGTGGTCATGACACTGGGCGCACGCGACGGTCATGCCTAAAAATACAGTGGCTGTGGTATGAATGCGATCCACAACGGACTCGTAACGAAACTGTTCCCAGTCGTGTCCTCCTTCTTCGTTAATCCATGTATTACGATGGAAACCAGTTGCAATCCGCTGAGAGACACCTGCATCGGGAAGCATGTCGCCGGCAATCTGTTCAATAACAAATTGATCAAAAGGCATATCGTCATTCAAAGTTCTGACCACCCAGTCACGCCATGGCCAAATCGAACGTGTTCGATCAGACTCATAACCGTTCGAATCAGCGTACCGGGCAACATCAAGCCACCACAGCGCCCACCGTTCTCCATACTGAGGAGAGGCAAGTAACCGATCGACCAGTTTTACATAAGCTTCTGGATCCGGGTCGTTAACAAATGCATTGACCTCCTCTATGGATGGAGGCAGTCCGACGAGATCCAGACTCAATCTTCGAATTAAGCTGTACCGATCAGCGGGTGGCGCGGGCGTGAGTCCCTCTGTTTCGAGACGCGCCCATACAAAGTGATCAATGGGTGACCGAGCCAGACGCGTGTATTTTGAATACGGCAGGGCTGGTCTTTTCGGAGAACGGAATGCCCAGTGATTGTCCGAAACCGAGTCGATAGTTACTGGACGTGTATTAACAGCAGTTTGTTCTTCAGACCTCACATCTAAAACAAAGCCATTCTGAAAAACAGATAGACTCCAAACCAGCATCAAAAAGGGTAGCGAACGAAACTGAATCGGATTCTTTTGGAAAAGACTCCATTGCACCCTTTGCTTCTTCATGCAAGCAACCCTTCCACTATCGTACCGCCCACATCTGTCAATCGAAAATCTCGGCCCTGATGCTGGAAGGTAAGGTTTTGGTGGTCTAGTCCCAACAAATGGAGCAGGGTGGCCTGCACGTCGTGTATATGAACCGGGTCTTCAACAACATGATATCCCATATCATCGGTTTTCCCAATCGTTACACCTGGTCGAATCCCTCCACCAGAAAACCACATTGAAAATGCGTTCGGATGATGATCGCGCCCCCGGCTCCTTCCAAGAGCAGGATTATCTTCTCCCATGGGCGTACGACCAAACTCTCCTCCCCATATGACCAGCGTTTCGTCGAGCAACCCACGCTGTTTCAGATCTTTAATGAGTGCCGCACAGGCTTGATCAACCTGAAGTGAAGTTTTTCCGATAGAATCAACGACATTTGAATGGTGATCCCAACCTCGTACGGCTACTTCGACAAAACGAACTCCACGTTCAACCAGACGCCGCGCAAGCAGACATTGACCTGCGAATGAGGGTTTCTCGGGTTCCGCGCCATACATGGCGAGAGTATCGTCGCTCTCATGGCTTAAATCCATGAGCTCTGGTGCACTGGATTGCAATCGAAAAGATAACTCATAGGCACTGATACGAGCGGCGATTTCTGGATCCCCTACGGTTTGCAATCGATCACGATTCAGTCGAGTAATCGTATCCAGTGTCTCTTGTTGAAGTTGATCGTCCACGCCAGTTGGATTCTCAACAAATAATATGGGTGCACCCTGTGAGCGAAAGGGAACACCTTGATAGACGGTAGGTAGAAATCCACAGTGGAAGCAGGAAGATCCTCCACTGACACCCGTCTCGCCGAGAACTACATAAGACGGGAGGTCTTCGGAAATACTGCCAAGCCCGTAGGTAATCCACGATCCCATGCTCGGTTTTCCCAGTTGCAGGTGACCGGTGTGAAGCAACACCTGAGCTGGTGCGTGATTGAACGCATTGGTATGAACGGATTTGACGATGGCGATGTCATCAGAAACCGAAGCGATATGTGGAAGCATTTCAGAAATTTCAGCACCTGATTTACCATGACGTGAAAACCGGACCGGAGATGCCATGAGCGCAGCATCACGTTCGATAAATGGCAGATCCAATCCCTTAATTACCTCCGCAGGAACTTGTTTTCCGTCATATTTCTGCAGTTCGGGTTTATGGTCAAACAGTTCTAGCTGACTTGGACCACCGGCCATAAAAAGAAAAATAACCTGTTTTGCCTTCGGGACATAATGTGGGGAAAGCGCGGTGTTGGGATCAGAATGGACGATACGAGGTGCTGCAGAACCCATACCGAATCCGCGATCAGCGGCCAGCAATGTCGCGAGCGCAGCAGCGCCTAAACCAACACCGCACTCTCCAATGAAATGGCGGCGGGCAATCCTGGTAGTGTCATGCAAATTGAAATGTGTGGTCATGGAGACGTAATTTCCGGAACACCTGTTCTAAAGCAGTTGTTGTGATGGATAATAACGTGTGTCCATCCCCGTATCTCTTGACGGGTATCCCTTTAACTTATCCAAGACCATGCTCTTGTTTCAATGTTCTTCTATGTCATCTGAACTTTTGTTACATCGTCGATTGGATAAGAAAATACGGTAATCGTCAGAAAAACCTTACCTGTACAGCTTGCAATGGGGCAGTGCATGCTGTAACGCAGACTGTCCCTTGGCGGTAACCTGTGAATCAGAAAGATCGATTGAAAGCAGCTGATCCATTACCTTGAGATGCGACGTTCCTTGATCGGTAACCAATGTTTCACTGAGATCAAGATGTTGTAACAAAGAAAGAGTTTGGAGGTGTTTCAAGCCTGGTCCGTGTATTCCAGTGCCGTAGAAACTGAGTTGTATCAGATTATGCAGCCCTTTCAAATGTTCCAATCCAGCATCTGTGATCTTGGTAAGATTAAGTGTCAATTCCTGCAGACTGGAAAGTCCTCGAATGTGCTGTAAACCCGCATCACCAATTCTGGTGTCGATAAGGTCCAGAATCTCTAATTGGGACATTGCTTTCAAATAGGTCAGCCCATCATCGGTGATAGCACTGGACACCAGATGTAGTTCTCGTAAATGCGTCATTTTTTCCAGGTGCTCCATTCCTGCACTGGTAATGGCGGTAGCACTCAGTTCAAGGATCTCCATGTTGGTCAACCCGCTCAGATGGGCTAGCCCTATGTCCGTAATCCCCGTTCCGTACAAGTCAAGATTGGACAGACAGGGAAGGGCCGTCAGGTGTCGTAGTCCTGCATCTGTAACAGCGGTGCTTCCCAGACCGAGGACCTGCAAATGAGATAGTTCAGCAACAATCTCCAATCCATCATCTGAAATATGGCTATAACTAAGATCCAGTAATCTGAGATCAGGAAAGGCTATCAGGTGTTCCAGAGCAACATTTGTAATCTGATGGCCCTTAAGTTCCGCCGAAATAACTTTGCCTTGTTCATTCCTCGCAAGAACCGATCCCAGGCGGTGCAGTTCGTTTATCGATACCTGATCTGAACGGATATAAGATCGTTTCTTCTTCTCTGAATTACACACACGAAGCAAGGATGTTTCTGTGTTCTTCTTGCGACCGTTATCGGTGGTTTCCAAAGGCATATCGCCTGACTGCTCAACCGTCACCGAGGGGTGAGGTGAATTGTCCTTTGAGCCGCATCCTATTATCCCGCTTCCTAACAGCATCGCCATCAGATATTTCATTGCCAACTCTTTGGGTCTGCCTCTGATTATAAAACCATATCTGCCATCCGATTCATTGCACCAGATTACGGAGATCCATGAAAGGAGGCTAAACAATAAAGGGGTTCAGACCGGTAACAAACAGTCCTTTCCGTTATCGCAGAAAACGGAAATATTCCATGTTCATTCGCGTCCTGTGTGACATCGCATACAGGCTGCAGTCAAAACGGTCGGATCGATTCGGTGTGTCTCTTCGTGATAAGGAGAAAGTTCTCCGTGACATTGACGACAGTCCAATTGTTCAGTCAATACCTTGGAATGCACTTTTTCGAAATGCCAGTAGCCTGGACGCGAGTCCTCAATTTCACCGCGGATGTCATGGCAGTCCGAACAACGTTGCCCTTCCACTATTGCCGGTCCGGACTCCCAACCAGCACGGTTGAGAATTGTTTGAGCG
>CAXEIY010000259.1:0-17672 GCA_963996245.1 uncultured Planctomycetia bacterium
AGCCGATAGTCGGACTTTTACCCGGTTCCCGCAAACAGGAAGTGACTTCTAATTTCCCTATTATTCTCCGTTCGGCGCAATTGCTTCAGAAACGAATTCCTGAAGCACGTTTCTGGGTAGCTTGTTTTAGCGTAGAACACGAAGAACTTATTCGATCTATGTCCAAAGAATGCTCCGTGCCGCTCGAACTGTACCTGGGAAGAACACCGGAAGTAATTCATGCGTCGACGGTGTGTCTTTCTGTATCGGGGTCAGTCAGCCTCGAGTTATTGTCAGATGCCAAACCTACCGTAATCGTATATAAGGTCAGCGCTTCGGCACGATGGGCAGCACGCAAGTTAATGCATTGCCCCTACATCACTCTAGTCAATTTACTAGCAGCCGAAGAGCTGTATCCAGAATTCCTTACGGACAACGACCCGAGCCAGGAAGTATCTGAACACCTTTATCGTTGGTTATCCGATGTCGAGTTTTATAAATCAACGGTCGATAAGTTGATTCAATTAAGAGAACAGTATGCGCATGCCGGCGCATCGCGTCGTGCGGCCGGTTACATTGTGGATACGCTTAACCGCTCAGCGAAGACGTCCAGTACTGTGAACGCAAGCAGTCCAGGGAGCACTCTGGGGGCACGTTTATCTCACCACAGGAAGGTTAGCGGGAGTTCGTGAAGGGATGTCGTCCGTCATCAGACACCATAGAATGCGGTCTGCTCTGTCAGACCGTCTTGTGTCAGGGGAAACGAACCTGTCAAGTGCCTTGTTGGAGCCACTTCAGTACGACTCGGGTTACTTTCTCCAGGCTTGAAGGAGAACATTGGTCCGGAGTATCTCTGGTGGTATGCCAGGCCGGGTAATCAAAATCAATCAGGTCACATACAGGAATGTTTGCAATCGTATTCAGCGGCAGATGGTCGTCACGTATCTCGTATTTTGACTGTGGGATAAATTCAGGGATGTTAAGTTGAGCTGCGATAGACCAGATGGAAGAGACAATCTGAGGAGCAAAGGTAAGCGAATTTTCTTCCTGGTAAATCTGCAGGTCGCGATCTCCTACCATGTCGACTAGAATCCCGCCCACGTAACGAATAGCCTGACGGTTCCGACGGTACTCCCGGGCAAAATGTCTGGAACCCAGGAAATAGGTCCCTTTTTCGTCGTAGACCAACTCTTCTCCATCGAACAGAATGAGATCAATTCCGTACGGTCCATTTATCCGGTTCAGGAAATGTGCAAGTTCCATAAGAACCGCAACGCCTGAGGCACCGTCGTTGGCACCGATGAAGGGATCTCTGCGTTTTTCAGGATTCGGGTCCCGGTCGGGATAGGGCCTGGTGTCATAATGTGCAGCAACCAGGACTCGGGGTTGCCGCTTGGAATTCCAACTGGCAATGATATTGGCAAAGGCCACTTTTTTTCTGGAAATGGGATGTCTGGCCTGAAAAGGCTGTCTTACGACATCTGCCCCGAGGTCAGTAAAGTGTTTTTCGACAAGAATCCTGTGTTGTTCTAATGCATCTGAACCGCTTGGACGAGGTCCCAGCTCACAGATACGTTTTAGATAGGTGTATGCTCTTTCGCCCCGAACCGTCATTACGTCTTGAGGTTGCATAGAGGAAGTGGTTTGCGATGTTGAACTCGAACCGGACAGAGAAGTTGAAGGAAGGATAAATGGATTCATGGAAGACCCCACTGCGATAATGATTCCGCAGAGGATGGCGGCTGTCAGTAAAAGAGCGGGTATTAATGTTTTTATGGAAGCCATGTTGCGCTGCGCTGGGAAGAAAGCCGGAAAAGAACCTTCGGTATCGTACTGTATTTCGTCCGGTTATTCGATGGATTTGAGTTTCTCGAGCAACTGTCCCACTTGTGTAACGGGTAACCCAATAACGTTACTCACACTTCCTTTGACAATCTGAACGTAGGGATCCTTAATTTCTTGGAACGCGTACCCACCGGCCTTGTTTTGCCAGTGGTTCTCATTCAGGTATGATTGCACCTGTTCCGGTGTGAGCGGGGTCATTCGCAGGGTTGTTTTTTCGAATGTGCTTAGAAAAAGAGGGCCGGGTAATCGTCCCACTACTACAGCTGTCAGTACTTGATGTTCCGTCCCGGACAACTGCATGATCATTTGTTGGGCGTGTTGCCGGTTGGTCGGTTTTCCCAGAATATGGTTTTCGACAACAACAATCGTGTCTGCAGACAGGAATATTTCATTACCAGCGTATTGTGCTGCGAGACTTGCCTTCAGCATGGCTGTACCGAGGGCGTAGGATTCCGCAGTTGGAAAGTCGTGGAAAGGAGGTTCCTGATAATCGATAGCCAGAACTGAAATATCGTAACCGGCCTCTTGAAGCAGTTGAAGGCGTTGCGGTGACTGGCTGGCCAGTATGAGATGAGTCATAAGTAGTCGTGTGATTGGAGGCTATTGTGTTTTCAAGAAGTCACGACTTCTGGTTTAAGATGCATCGTAGTGTAAAAGGTTTAACAGGATTGCCAACTATGGAATGGTTATGATCGGCCTCAGGTCTGTGTGCAGTGGGCCTGTAGTGCGGATTCAACAACAGGCCATACGCGCGCGACCGATAGTTCCGTCATACAGCTGAGGTGACTGCATGTTTTCAGGTAACTGGCCGCACAGGAAATTTTTGTGGTAACAATGTGGTGTCCTGATCCGTAAGGACGCGCTTTTCCCGGATCGGTGCAGGTGAACAGTGAAATAACAGGAGTGTTCATGGCGGCAGCGAGATGCATGGGGCCGCTGTCTCCGGTTAAAACAAGGTCCGCTGCAGATAAGATGGCTGCAAGCTGTTTGAAATTGGTGTGTCCCGCCAGAGGTGTGACAGAACCTTCAATCATGGTTGTCAGGTCGGATTGAATAGGCCGTTCTTCCGGTCCTCCTACGATAACAATTGCCGCATTAAACCGTTGGCGAGCGAGATTGGCAATGGCAGCAAATTGTTTGGGTGGCCACCGTTTAGTCTGCCATCTTGCACCGGGATGAATTACCAGTGTGGGACGCGCTGAAACGGGAAGTTGAGTCTTGGCCCAGACGTGATCATCTTCGCTCAGTCCGAGTCTGAAAATTTTCGGACAATTTCCTGCTCCCAAGGCTTGAGCTAATAACCAGTAACGGTCGACGGCAGAGATATTCGACCTGGGAACCGGGATGATGTCGGTGTAAAAAAAACGAGCACCTTCTCGACTTCCGGAAAGCCCGATTCTTCGAGCAGCACCACTGAAATGAGACATCAGCCCGCTACGTAGTAAACCCTGCAGGTCACATACCATGTCGAATTGACGTGATTTAAGCGTTTGGGCCAGTTTGCGAACGTGAGACCACCATTCCCGGCCTTTTAAGTGACGTTCAAAACAGATGATTTCATCGAGGTCAGGATGGCCATGAAGAAGAGACTGGTAGCTACGATTAACCAGCCAGCTAAGTTGGGCATTCGGATATCTTTGCCGAATAGCAGTAAGTACCGGAAGCGTTTGTACAATATCTCCGAACGCACTTGGTTTGATCAGACAAACGCGTTGTGCTTCATACTGGTCTAAAGGCAATTGTTCCCGTTTTTTCAGGATCATAGCGCGGGCATCTTACGCATTTCATATCCCTGACAGCAAGAGCTTCTTATACAAAACCATTTATTACCGACTGTGTTAAAGACTATGGTAGTGAAGTAGTCGTTGGAAAATAGATGTGTCTGGTTCCGTATGACCTTGCTCAGTTCGTATCATATAGCAGTGCGTCTCGAGCAATTAACGGTATTCAATACTACGGTTACTGTATGGATGTAAGTGCGAGATGCATAACGATGTTCGGAAAAACCAGATTCCCGCGGTGACGGCTCCACACGAGGTATTGCAAAGTGGTCGCTCTCGGAATAATCACAACAGAAATGACGTCAGGTATCCGACTGACTCACTTTTGGGAAGAATTGTTTCTTTGACGAGCAGCGCCGGGTATTTTCAGAAAACCGTAAGATGTATCTGAGGTAACGATATTCTTTTGTCCATCAGTTGTAAGGTAGGTGACCGGTACTGTAATCGATGTTAATAGTGGCTGGCTGCATGGCCATCTGGGATGAGTTTTGACCGCCGCAGTCAGCAAGGTGAAGATACTTTCATGCCGTGTTAACACGGATTCCGTTACCTGCCTGTGTTTCTTTCGTTAAATCGGATGAAGAAACCACGTCCAGCGCTGGATGGCTTCTTGCTGCCACTGAGTTCACGAGATGGTGGTGGCCGCAGAAGAGACGTTAGTATAACATCTCCCTCATGACTGGCCTTGTGAATAAGGTTGGATCAGAGGCCCGTCGGAATGGGAGTAACGTCAAAAGGTTTATCCCATGTGGGGATGACCCTATCCTAGTTGTGATTGTGTGAAGGATCGAATGAAGCAATTCCTACAGCGTTACTGGTTCCTTATTTTTCTGGCCATAGTCCTTTTTTCCGGAGTTTGTTTTCCCCAGGGAATCAGGTGGGGCACACAGTGGGTAGACAAACGAATTGCAGTTGCCATTGTTCTATTTCTAATGTCCTTCAGTCTCGATAGCAAGCGTCTCTGGGGGGCGGTTCGACAGCCGGCACCAGCACTGTTGGCAATTATTATCAACATAATTGGCATTCCCATTCTGGCGTGGATGTGTGTGCAGTTGCACATACGAATGGAAATTCTCGAAGATCTTAGCCTGGGCATGCTGATTGCAGCGAGTGTCCCTTGCACATTGGCATCCGCTGCCGTGTGGACACGTAAAGCTGCCGGGGATGACGGGGTGGCTCTGGTTGTTACGGTAAGTACCAATTTGGGGTGTTTTGTTACCACTCCACTTTGTCTGTTATGGACCACCAATCAGGAGGTATACCTGACTCCGGGACCGATGATTACCAAGCTGGCATTAGTGGTTCTTCTACCGACGGCATTGGGGCAATTGTTACGCATACATCATCCCTTGGCCAGTTTTGCAACACGTATGAAAGTTCCCATGGGAGTCATTGGGCAAGGATTGATTCTTTTTGTGATCCTAATCGGAGCTGGTGAGGTCGGGATGCGGTTGGTCGCTTTAGAAGGCAACTTCAGCTGGGGACAATTCTTGGTGATCGTGGTAAATTGCATTTTCATTCATTTAGTGGCTCTTGTTGCAGGACTCATGTTGGGGCGTCGTTTCGGATTTTCCAGGACTCAACAGTCAGCGGTAGCCTTTGCCTCGAGTCAGAAAACATTACCGGTTGGAGTTTATATTGCTACAGAGGTGTTTGGAGGAGCCTACCCAATGGCCATTCTTCCCATGATTACGTATCACGTCGCGCAACTGGTGTTGGATACATTTATTGCTGAACGGTTCGCGACTCTAACCCGGAGAGACTCTGGATAATGGATTCACACATAGGGTTTTAGATGGTCTAGATCTTGTTTGTTAATTGACAGGAGGGAGGCATGACCAATCATGGCCGTGAACGAATTCAACGTTTTATGGATAGAAGACGCCTGTTGAAATCAGCTGCTGGTATGGTTTCAATCGGTGAAATCATGCGAGAAGGGAGTTTGGCCGGACAATCGGAAGACAACGTGATCCTTGAGGGATATACGGATCTTCTCAGCTACCGGGCTGGAGAAAAATTGGGATTATGCGTATCTACGTCTCTTCCTCATTTCAGTATTGAAATCACACGCGTAGGTGCACAGCGTGAAACCGTATTTCGTAAGGACAAGATTGCCGGGAGTTTGTGTGAGGTACCTGACGACGCATCTACTCATGGGTGCAACTGGCCTATTAGTACGCAGGTTACGGTGTCACCAGAATGGAGATCGGGTTACTACGAAATTAAATTGCGTGGCGCGGTATCCAGTCAGGCACCTGTTGAACAAGATGCTTTCTTTGTTGTCCGGCCGAAGGCGCCTGGGAAAGGAAGCTCGATTCTACTCCAGTTGGCTACCAACACTTATAACGCGTACAACAATTGGGGAGGGTCCTGTCTCTATCAAGGAGGGGCGTTGCCCATGATGGGGAAACGGGTGTCATTTCAACGTCCGATGGCCCGGGGACACCTGTCGAGTCCCGATGGCGAGTTAAGTCGCTGGGCGCCGTATGCTGGATGGCATCATTGGGAACGAGAGTTTGTAAGCTGGGTAGAAGGACAGGGTTGTCCTGTTGAATTTGCAGTTAATTCTGATCTGGAGCAGCATCCCGAGTTGCTGCAGCATTACCAATTAATACTCAGTGTTGGACATGATGAATACTGGTCGGCTGGGATGAGAGATAACCTTGAAACGTATATATCAAACGGGGGAAATGTTGCGTTCTTCAGTGGTAACGTAGCCTACTGGCAAGTACGTAGTGAAGATCGTGGTCAGGCGCTGGTATGCTACAAGTATGACTATAAGAATGACCCTCATTTCCATTTAGCGAACCGAGATAAACTGGCGACACTTTGGTCCAATCGTCTGGTTAACCGTCCTGAAAATCAATTGACGGGTGTCAGTTTCAATTATGGCGGTTACCACCGTTTTGGATCGGTGCCACGAGGCGGAGGTGGTTACACCATTCATCGTCCTGAGCATTGGGTTTTTGAGGGAACGGACCTTCAGTGGGGAGATCTCTTAGGGGCAAAGGAAAAAATTGTAGGTTATGAGTGTGACGGTTGTGAGTACCGAATTGAACAAGGTAACCCGGTACCGACTGGACGAGACGGAACGCCCGCTTCATTTGTGATTTTAGCTAAGGCACCTGCGGCTTTGTGGGAAACAGATTTGGAATTTGCGGCAGAAAGTCTTTTCGGAAAAACAGACGAGGATTCTCAAAATCGTGTTCGTCACGGTGCGGCGGTGATGGGAGTCTATACTCGAGGGGGAACGGTGTTTACAACAGGATGTACAGAGTGGTCTCATGGTCTTGCGCACAAGAATCCCTTGGTGGAACAAATTACTCGAAATGTTTTAAGGAAGCTATCGCGAGAGAATATTTGAGAATGGATGATGTTGTTCCAGGGGGAATGAACACACCCCATGAATCAGTTATCCACTATTTCGATGAACGCAATTTGAACTGTCGGCCTTTCGGGTAGATTCGTCCCGTCATGATCGCACCTGATGACTACTCTAAAAATGATTTCACCTGGAATGATCGTAAGCATTTCATGGTTATGGCATTGTGTTTTGAGGGAGCCATCCTTGCTGTAGCCATAGGGTTGGGATGGATGCTTGGCATTGATCCCTTTGAATCGTTTCGCTGGACATTTGCAGGTATTTTCTGGGGGCTGTTTGCGACAGTTCCACTATTGTGTCTGATGTATGGAATCCTGCACTGTCATTGGCTTCCGATAGTGAAACTGTGTGACATGGTTTTTCGAATTTTGGGGCCCCCTCTCTGTACCTGTTATTGGTACGATCTCCTGGTACTAGCTGCAATGGCTGGACTCTGTGAAGAGTTCCTGTTTCGGGGTTTTCTACAGGTCTGGCTGGCAGGTGATCAGGCCGCTAGCATGGGATCGATTCGTTTGGTGGTGGCTTTGCTCGCCAGTAACCTTGTTTTCGGCCTGTTGCATCCATTGACTTGTATGTACGTTCTGTTGGTATTCGCTACCGGCTGTTATCTGGGAGTCGTTGGCTGGCTCGATCCAATTCCTGAAACGGGTCATCCCAATCTGATTGTGCCGGTCATTGCTCACGGTGTTTATGACTGGATTGCTTTCATGGTAATTGTTCGAAAATCCCGATTACCCCAGTTCCATCCACTCACTCACGATTGTTAGCTCCAGAAAACCGTATTCGATCAGAACGACACCGTGGAGTCTGGTCATAGTCGTCAGGGTGTACTGTTTTGTTTATTTCGGAGCTGGAGTGCTAAAGAATCCTGTAATTTGACGTTCTGGAAGCGGACAGGTTCATCTTCTTTTATTTCGTGGATGACCTCAGCATTTCCGGTCAATCCAATGGGGACCAATTGTTCTTTGGTAGCAAGAACAGTTTGTTCGATAAGTCCGTAGACCGTATAACCTCCTTCGCCATCAAGTAGCATCCCTGGTTTTAGGGTCTTTTTCGCGACGGCAATTACATCGGATATTTGTTCCATGGGTTTACCGGAAGTCTCGTTGAGCAACATCATTCGTGCGATTGTAATAGGCATTTCGTGGCCGACGAAATGTTGAGGACGATAAATAACAGCCCGCTTGTTATCGTGACTGGTAAACATCCCAGTTATTTCTCCGTACGAGGCAAGGGATGAAATGTGGTAGTCGTCGTCGCTGGTGATAACCGCAAATAAACCACCACGGAGATTATTCTGAACAGGACGATCATCGGGATGGATGGAGCTGACAACGTCAACTACCCCTTCCTGATTGAGAATGCCTCCATGTTGCTTTGAACAGAATACATCTGGCAATTCGGAAAGTTCCAGAGCGGGGAAATGCATACCGCGTTGATCGGGGATAAGTCCACTGGCGTTTGAAAGAGCGGCCATTTCAATGGAATGCTTGGTTCCATCAAGAAAGGAGCCAAACATTTTTGGATTGTAATCCTCTCCAGTAAACCCATAAAGACGCGCGACATCGTCGGGATTGGCTTTGCGGAAATCAGGTTTGAACCGGGTGCCCTTCCCTGCTGCTACGACTCGAAATCCTAATGTTTGCGCCCAGTCTACCAATTCGAGAGCCAGAGCTGGTTCGTCACCATAGGCCATACTGTACATAACACCATTGTCTTCGGCTTGTTTCCGCAGGGAATGTCCAACGAGGATGTCGGCCTCTACGGACACCATGACGATGTGTTTTTGCGCATCAATTATTCTGCAGGCATGATGTACAGCGAGTTCGGGAATTCCGGTAGCTTCCACGATCACTTCAACCTGGCTGTCAAAAAGCTGGTCTGTGGAAGTAGTAACTGCTGGTTGGTCCTCACGGATGGCGTGATTCAGAGCGGCGGTTGTTTCGCAAACCTGAATTTGTTCCTTTTCCACACCACCTGTCTGGAATGCTCCCACGGCGCGTTCCAGAGACAACTCTGCGACGACAGAGGCACGAATGCCTTGCATTTTACATAGTTGAGCGGTGATCTGAGTTCCAAAAGTTCCGGCACCAATGATACCTACTCGGATTGGTGTTCCGGAAGCTTCTCGCTTTAACAAGCGTTCGTAGAGCATGCGCCGTATCCTCCAGAGGAAAGCAAGTTGGTCTTAAACTTGTACTTAAGAAGTGTCCATTCGTGTGATAATCAGATCAGGGGATAGTCGGATGTCGCAACCAACTATCTATTTCCAGAAAGAGGTGTACGTACTGAAAGATGAAGATGTGATGGGTATTCACCGCCATGGTAGACACGATTGAGTGCACGAACAGAGTGTGTGTGTTTGCCAAGAGGCTCACCGGTATTGGGGTTAATGTCGTACATAGGGAAATTACTACTGGAGATGTCCACACGTATTCGATGTCCCGGAGAAAAACGGTTTGCAGTAGCCCAAAGGTCAATCGTAATGGGGTAGACAGTACCGGGAACCATCAGTTCTTCTCTCTCCCTGGAATTACGAAATCTCATACGCAGGATTCCGTCTTCCACGTTCATGGAATAGCCATTCGGGTAGTCTTCTGAGGGAGGGAATACATCAATCAGTTTAGCTGTAAAATCAGTGTCTGTAGCTGTCGAAGAAACCCAGAGTTTCACGTGAATGGGTCCAACGACCTCGACCGCGGTAGTCAGTGGGGCCGTTTCAAAAACAAGAACATCGTCTCGCGCGCTCAATGGCAATGTACTACTCGCTGCAAAATGATCTTTATGTGGAATTTGATTCTGAGGGCCCCTGGGAATAATGTGACTACCGGAATCGATGTTCCCACCTACGGTGGGTACCGGATGGTCTGGAGTGAATGAAAAAAGATCAAAGTGTTGACACTTGCAGGGAGTACGCTCAAGAGATCCGTCATCGTGCAGATACCATTGCATGCTTTCAAGGTGTTCAGGGGGCCACTGAGAACTCGATGCCCATTGTCCCCCACTTTGAAGCCGTCCTTCACTATTTTTTGTCGTCGTCGTTCCCTCCATCTGGAAATAGCGCACGGGCGGTTTTGACTTCATCTTCGGATTAGTTTTCTTGAGTATGTGGTTAAACCACTGCAGCGCTTCGTCACGTAAATTCAGCGCCGCTGTTTTTCCAAAATCGACGTCACCCGCATACGTAATTCCAGTGGAGTGGGTCCAAGGGCCCATTACGAGTTTTGTTTCCTCAGATCGTGTGGCAAGTCTCTGAAAGTTCATCAAGGTGCCACGTTTGAACAAATCATACCAGCCTCCAACAAAATAGATGGGGATGGATGGATACGATGGATGGAATTCTTCAAAGTTGTAACCGTTCTGCTTCCAGTATCGGTCATAAGTGGGATGATTTCTCCAGTCTCTATACCATTGGTCATATGAAGGCGTATGACGTAAGGGGGAATGTGAGTTGAGAGGAGCGGCCCAGAGCCACTCAGGAAGTTTGTCATAAGCCTGTGTTAGTGCGGTTTTGATAATCGGATCAGCAGCCGATTCGTGACCGAGCATGGCCAGCCGAAATGCATAGGTCATGTTGTGCAGTAATGCAAACGCACCTCCACGTCCAGCTCCGTCTTCGATGTAGTTGGACGTGCCTACCAGTACAAACATAGTTTTCAGAGCTGGTGGGTTAAGGACTGCCAACGCGTTCTGGGTTGCGGCCAGATAGGAACCGCCATAAGTTCCGACGTTCCCGTTTGACCAGGGTTGTTGTGAGATCCATGACACGGTATCAAAACCGTCCGGACCTTCATTTGTGTAAATATAAAACGTTCCATTTGAATGGTATCTTCCACGAACATCCTGGATGACTACTGCGTAATTCTGCGCAGAAAAAAATTTGCCAAGTTCAGTTGAGCCATCTTTGTTGTACGGGGTTCGTATCAAGATACATGGTAAGGGGCTGATAACCTCTGTGGGTAGCAGGATATCGGTTGCCAGATGAACTCCGTCACGCATGCGTATCATGCGGTTCTTTTCAACCGATATCATTTCTTCTGCGCAAAGCGGTGTGAGGATAGTGAATAACAGTAATGTTGTGAGCCAGGAGAAAGAAAGGTTCAAGGGAAAAGCAGGAGCTAGTCGGGTGCAGTATAAGACAGGCATGAATAGGGGCTCAGTCAGTAGAAATCAGGATTATATCAAACCAACATGGACAGGTGCTGAGTGCTCCTTGAGGAGGTCATTGTTCAGACAGTATAGCGGTCTATGAAGAGATGGACCATCAACTCTGGTTTTGTGGAAAACACAATTGAAATAGATGGTTATCTCAATAGGATAGGAATCGACTGTAAGCCATTTCAATCCTATTGCACAAATTTTGCTGACTATTTGGAGGGGTGGGTGTCGTACCGTTGGGTTGAAAATGCGGATTAACACACCGTTCTGGAGATGGTCCTGTCAACGTCCCTTCTCGTGTTTGCAGTATGGAGGGACTTCCGGATGGTTTTTTCTGTGGGATCTGAATGATGCGATCGATCTGTCTATTAGGACTTGGATATCTCTGTTTCATGGTGAGTGATTCTCAATCGGTGCTGCTCGCTGAAGAAGAAATCGTATTTCAGGATGCATGGGTGATTAACCGCGTGGGACAGTATGGTCGCCGTGCCGTTCACATAGATGCTCTTGAATCCCGGTTAGTTGAGCGAACTGATTTTTTACCTCAAACGGAAAAAGGGGTTGTACTTTCTGATGGAACAACCGCGCATTGGAAAGCGGTTCGAGCTGATGAGGACGGCTGGTTAAAAGATGATAGTTTGCGAGGGGGATATGCACATTATTCCATCACCAGCGACCGCTCTCGTGTCATGTTACTAGATGCCACGGGGCACCGGATGGTTTATGTCAATGGACAGCCTCGTATCGGTGACGTGTACATGACCAACATGGTCCGAATACCGGTTTTTATAAAAGCAGGTACGAATTCCTTTCTTTTTCATGGAGCACGGGGAAGGCTGCGTGCGCGATTAATCCCGGTTGAGCACCCGGTCATGCTCGATCTGAAAGATGTGACCTTGCCCGATCTGACAGTGGATACGCACAGTGATACTTGGGGAGCTGTTGTAGTGGTGAATGCTACGACTTCTCCGCTGAAAGATATGGTTATGGTGGTAACCGTTGAAAATCAGAAATCGATGTTTACTTCCGTAGCTACAGTTCCACCTTTAAGTATACGTAAAACGCCATTTCGTATTCGAAGTTTACCCGTTACTCGTAGCGGTGATTTGAAATTGACGCTGAGGCTGCAGAAGAATGGACGTGAAGTGGAAGAATCCGAGTCGTACGTAACGCTGCGCGTTCGACATTCGCACCAGACTTACAAAAAGACATTTATCAGTACCATTGACGGCAGCGTTCAGTACTACGCCGTACGACCAGCCTCCTCTTTGAATACCGAAGAAAGCGAGGGAACAAAGTCACTATTTCTCACATTACACGGTGCGGGAGTGGAGGCCTTAGGACAGGTAAATGCCTATTCGGCTAAATCGTGGGGGCATCTTGTGGCACCTACCAATAGACGCCCATTTGGATTTGACTGGGAAGACTGGGGACGAATCGATGCAATGGAAGTATTAAGTACGGCACAACATCAGCTCGACACCGATCCTCAACGGACATATTTGACCGGACATTCAATGGGAGGCCACGGGACCTGGCAACTGGGGGCAATCTATCCGGATCGTTTTGCAGCGATCGGCCCCAGTGCTGGATGGATCAGTTTTGATTCCTATGTCCGGTCGGAAAACAAGCAGGCCATTACTGATGTTGAAAACATGCTAAGCAGAGCACGAAGCTCAAGTAACACACTCGCCATGGCAGACAATTATCTACAGAGCGGGGTCTATATTCTTCATGGAGGTGAAGACCGTAATGTGCCTGCTGATGAAGCAAGGACGATGAACCGCCATCTGGAACAATTTCATCGCGATTTCGTATACTTCGAACAACCCGGAGTGGGACACTGGTGGGACGCATCACCGGAACCGGGGGCGGACTGTGTTGATTGGGCCCCCATGTTCGATTTTTTCCTTCGTCGTGTGATACCTGTGAGTGACTATGTGCGTAGAGTCCAGTTTGTTACGGTAAATCCCGGAATATCCTCTCGTAGTCATTGGGTGACCATTGCTGCCCAGAAACAACAGCTTCAGACTAGCCGAGCCGATTTACGTTTTGACCCCGGCAATCGAAGATTTTCAGGCAGTACAGAAAATATTGCCAGAATGGAATTGGATGTTGACCATGTTACTGAAGGAGGCCCCATTCAGCTGGACCTGGATGGTGATCATATCGAGTATGAAAGGTCTGAAGTTCTCAAGGAACGCATTTATCTACAACAGGTAGATGAGAAATGGGAGCTGGCGCACCGCGTGTCAACTGATTTTAAAGGGCCCCATCGTTATGGTCCTTTTAAAGAGGTTTTTCGGAAAAATGTAGTTTTTGTTTATGGCACAACCGGCACATCAGAAGAAAATCAGTGGGCATTTGTAAAGGCGAGATTTGACGCTGAGACATTCTGGTATCGTGGTAATGGTGCGATCGAGGTTATTCCCGACCATAGTTTTGATCCCGAATTGTTTACGGACCGGAATGTGGTGATTTACGGGCATGCTGAAAGTAACTCAGCATGGAATGCGCTGTTAACAGACAGTCCGATCCAGGTAAGCCGTGATGTTATTCGTATGGGTGACAAAACACTCGCAAACCAAGATATCGGATGCCTTTTTGTGAGACCTCGTTCTAATACGGAGAGTTGCCTGATTGGTGTGGTGACGGGTACCAATGTAATCGGCATGCGATCTACAGACCGTTTGCCCTACTTTGTTTCAGGTGTCAGTTATCCTGATCTATTTGTGATCACTCCGGAAGTTCTTGTTCGAGGATCTGATGCAGTGATCGTTACCGGTTTTTTTGGTCTGGACTGGTCTTTAGAATCAGGACAATTTGCATGGAACCTGCCTTAAGTGATTGGGATCTGCTGCGCAGAAAGCGATAAGAGATGTTTGTGATACCGACGAAAAGATCTTTTCTGGTCGATTGTCGAAAAGACAGAGAAGTCAATCCGGATAATGAGACTTGTTTTAGTTGCTGGAAGTGCAATCACAGGTTACAGGCCGAGTCGGTAATCCACCGAAGAACAGGGAGTTCCGTTGCAAGCAACATTGGTTAACACAACCCTGGTGTCGCTAAGACTGGTCGAATTGAAATAGCGGCCATGCTACACTGCTGGAAATTCAGTCGTTTCTACCAACCGAAATAGAGAACTATGGCGACCGAACAAGAAAACTACGTGCCAGATAGTGTTATTCCTCATGGCAGTCTACCTCCGTTACGTTATCGAGATTTGCCGGAGCCCATTTCGCTGCGACGCATGATAGGTCCCAGTATTGTGCTGACGGGTCTGGCACTGGGTAGCGGGGAATTTATTTTTTGGCCATACATCACTTATAAAACCGGATTTGTGTTTTTCTGGGCATGTATTCTAGGCGTGATTACACAGTATTTCCTCAATATGGAAATTGAGCGATGGACTCTGGCAACTGGGGAGAGCGTTATTACCGGATTCTGTCGGTTGAGCCTCCACTGGGCCTGGATATTTCTGATTCTTAATATCGTACCATGGGCCTGGCCAGGTTGGGCAACGGGTGCTGCACAGATTGTCAGTTGGTCCATTTGGGAACCCCAGATGACTGAAACGGGATTGCAGTCATACCATGTTATTCCCATGGCAATTGGCAGTCTGTTACTTGTAGGTGTCATTCTCACCAGCGGACCTGTTGTTTATAACACGGTCGAAAGATTACAGTTGATACTGGTGTCTATGGTATTCATTTTTGCTATTTTGCTGGCAATTGCGGTGGTCCGTTGGGAGCACATTCAAGCGATGCTGTACGGAATTATGAGCATCGGCCAGATGCCGGATGAATCCAGTAGCGGGCTGGATACCATTTTCCTCCTAGGGGCGCTGGCCTTTGCCGGGGCCGGGGGTACCACCAATCTTTGTCAGTCAAATTTTATTAAGGATAAAGGATATGGAATGGGGCATTACGTCGGCCGTATTACCAGTCCTGTGACCGGACAGGAAGAAGCCGTCAGTGATGTCGGCTATCATTTTCCTTACACCGAAGAGAATATCAGTCGTTGGAATGCATGGTGGAAAGCTGCGAGCCGGGAACATGCATTGACGTTCATCCTGCCGTGTCTCCTTTCTTTGGCCTTGTTAAGTCTGATTTCGTATGCCCTTATCCATGACAGCGATACGGATTATAGCCATGACATCAATTTCGTATGGGGGCAGGCAACGGAGATTCACATCAGGTTAGGAGTGTTGTTTAAGTGGGCTTTTCTGGGAATTGGAATTGCGGCACTGTTAACAACAGAATTGGGAATTCTTGATGCCTGTGCACGCATTTCGTCGGACATAGTAAAGGTAAATTTTTGCCGACAGATAGACTGGCTTTCGGGAAGCAAACTTTATTTTATATTTTTGTGGGCAGAAATTTTGTTTGGTTGTTTCATTCTTCTGATCGGAATGGACAAACCCGGATTGCTGCTGAAAACAACCGCTGCAATGAATGGCGGAGTAATGTTTCTGTACAGCATGACCTTGTTATATCTAAATAAGCGAGTGTTACGAGGTGCTCTCTCCATGCATCCTGTCCGCTTACTTGCTCTGATATGGTCCACCTTGTTTTTCGGCTACTTCACCATCAAAGCGCTGTGGATCGAAGTCATTCCGTATTTGAAAGACCTGGCAGGCTTGACTTGAAAACCGGATTATGACGAGTGTCGTTTATTAATCGTCGATTAAGTCGATACCGTTCAGATAAGGCATTCACTCAGGACGGACTTTCCCACGATCGCGAACGTTCAACAGCCTGTTCCCAACGATGGTAATGATGTTCACAGGTCGCCTGATGGTCTCCGGGTACAAATTCACAATCCAGGTCCCAATTCTGAGAGATGTCAGACAAATCGGACCACAATCCAACGGCCAGACCAGCAAGGTAAGCGGCGCCCAATGCCGTTGTTTCAGCTACCGTGGGGCGCAGCACTCTAACATTGAGTAAGTCTGATTGGAACTGCATCAAAAGATTGTTAGCGGCTGCACCTCCATCTACTTTGAGTTCAAGCAATTGACCTTTTGCATCGCGCTGCATGGCAGCAAGAACGTCTCGAGTTTGATAGGCAATCGATTCGAGAGTAGCCCTTGCCAGGTGACCGGCTGTGGTGTCACGTGTTATTCCAATCATGGTACCTCGTGCGTACGGATCCCAGTAAGGCGTACCGAGTCCCACAAAAGCCGGTACGAAATAGACGCCTCCGTTGTCATCGACGGTTCGGGCAAGGGATTCAATTTCACTGCTTGAAGTAATCAGACCCAGTCCATCCCGAAGCCATTGAACAGCAGCTCCGGCAACAAAGATGGATCCTTCCAGGCAATAGGTTAGCTCGTCACCTATCTTCCATCCTATTGTGGTCAGCATTCCATGCGATGATGGAACGGGCTGCGCGCCGGTATTCAACAGAATAAATCCTCCGGTTCCATACGTGTTCTTGGCATTCCCAGGTTGAAAACACCCTTGCCCAAAAGTGGCAGCTTGCTGATCACCTGCCATGCCGGTAACTGGGATAGCGGTGCCAAACAGTCGGGGAGCAGTCATTCCTAGAAGTTCACTGTTGGACCGGACTTCCGGCAAAATGGCTTCTGGAATATTGAGCAGACTTAATAGTTCCGTGTCCCATTGCTGGGTATGAATATTAAATAGCAGTGTCCGACTGGCATTGCTGATATCGGTGAAATGGCATTGTCCGTCCGTTAATCGCCACAGCAGAAAACAATCTACCGTTCCGAAGAGAATGTCACCATGTTCGGCGCGATTGCGAAGGCCGTCAATCGTGTCAAATAGATGACAAATTTTGGTGCCAGAGAAATAGGGATCTACAACCAGCCCTGTTTTTTTCTTGAAAACCGGTTCTTTCCCCTGGTTCTTGAGCTTTTCGCAAATGGGCGCGCTAATCCTACTTTGCCATACGATGGCATGGGAAACCGGTTTACCGGTGTGCCTATCCCATAGAATGGTAGTTTCACGTTGATTGGCTATTCCAATAGCTGCGATATCCCCGCTCTGGAGCCCCGCATTGTTTATCGCTTCTTTGGCAACAGAGATCTGAGATGTCCAGATTTCCTCTGGATCATGTTCAACGGCGCCGGGAGAGGGATAAAGTTGTTCAAATTCACGTTGTGCGGAGGCAACCGGTGTTCCGTTTTTCCTAAAAACGATCGCCCTGCTGGAAGTGGTTCCCTGATCGAGTGCAAGAATGTGAGCGCCCATGAATGTTCTCCGTCCAATACAAGGGTGTGACCTAACCTGACGCGGTTGTCGACATCTGACTGAGTGTCTCCACTGTGTCCGCAATCATCAAGATGGATTACGGGGCATATAATATTTGAGTTCATGTTATATTCCGGCTACAACGGTTTCATTAATTTGGTGATCTCGAATTAGTTCGAGGTCTTTGCAAAGTGGTTTGAAGAGCTGTCAAAATGAAATGGAATCCCGCTACACGTTCATGTAACACCTCACTATTTGTACGAACGGTTCCCAGTTTGATGCTGGGCGCAGCGCTGATAGGACTTCTTTCTA
>CAXEIY010000260.1:0-8639 GCA_963996245.1 uncultured Planctomycetia bacterium
CCAGCCATCCAAACAGTGAAACCACGTGGATTGTGATCCCGTCCAGCGGTGCTGATATCTGTTTTGTCGGGTATCTGGGCGATGGGCATCCGGCCAAACTCTCCTCCCCAGATAACCAATGTTTTTTCGAGTAGGCCGCGTTGTTTCAGATCTTTCAGCAGGGCTGCAACCGGTTGGTCAGTACGCGCACAGCAATCGGTAAGATTGGAGACGATTTTGCTGTGGTTGTCCCAGATCTGTCTTTCTGTACAGATTTGAACAAAGCGGACGCCTTTTTCGATCAGCCGGCGGGCCATCAGGCATCGACGTGCGAACGGATCCGTTTGCTTTTTATCGATGCCGTACATTGCCAGAGTGTGTTTGGATTCGTGTGACAGATCGAGGGCATCGGTGGCCGTTAACTGCATGCGGGCAGCTAATTGGTAACTTGCAATTCGGGCATCCAGTTGCAAGTCACCAGGTCGGTCTCTTTTGTGAATATTATCCAGGTTCTTCAGTAGGGTGCGTTCTAATTTGGCGACGTCAAAGGGTGGTTCGGTTTCCCGCTTCAGATTCAGTAGTGGAGAACCCTGTGAACGCAAAGGGGTTCCCTGGTATACAGGTGGCAGCAATCCGGAGTGCCAGTTCTGAACACCGTTTACCGGAAAGCGCGCATCGGGATCAGCCAGCACTACAAAGGCGGGTAGGTTTTGATTTTCACTACCGAGACCGTAGACCACCCAGGAACCCAGCGTGGGAAGGCCTGGAATCATACGTCCTGACTGAAACTTGAAAACGGCCGGTTCGTGATTGGGATGTGTGGTGTGCATGGAACGGATAACGGTGATGTCATCGACGACTTCGGCAAGTCGAGGTAGGAGTTCGGAGACTTCTATGCCGGACTGACCATGCGGCTGGAATTGAAAGGGACTGCGAAAAATCGTACCCGCCTGCTCTGGACCTGTCAGGTCAGCTATGACCTCGTCGTAATACGACTGGCCATGATTTTTGCTGAGGACGGGCTTGGGGTCGAGCAGGTCCATCTGGCTTGGCCCACCCTGCATGAAAAGTTGAATGACGGCTTCGGCTTTTGGTCCTGTATGAGGGGCCCGAGGTTTCAGGTCGTAGAGACTCCGTGAGTCAGCGCCGAGTGATTCTTTTCCCAGGAGATAGGAAAGTGCTGCGCCGTGAATTCCGGTAGCTGTCTGATGAAAAAAACCACGTCGGGATACATTTTGTACCAGGGGCGATGTGCGGTCGGAATCGCGATCCCTGTTGGTATGAGTCATTCGCTTATCGTCCTTTATTGACTGTTGTATTACGGGTAAGGAGGTTGAGTGGTCGTCAGTCGATGTAGAGAAATGCTGCAGAATTGAGTATGACGTGGCAATAAGTGCTTAGAGCCTGATGTTGTGCTTTGTCAGGGTGGACAGAATCAGCTTCGCTTAAGTTCTGTCGCCAAAGCTCTTCGAGCGATCGCAGCGCTTTTTTACCCAACAGGGCTTCTTCATCGGTAGGAGGCCGGGACAAAGCAATCCAGTAGATCTGACTCACTCGGCTTTCTAAGTCGGGTGCACTTGAATGCAGGACTCGTTGGGCAAAATCAGTTGCCAGCTGATCAATCATGGCATTATTCATCAAATGCAGCGCCTGTGATGCGACCGTTGATTCCGGACGTGTGACGCAGTTAGGGTTCATGCGAGGCAGGTCAAAGGTTTCCAGAATAGTAGGGATTTCATTGCGACGTTGACGGATATAGATACTGCGTCTCCATCCCTTCGATCCCGATACAGACATTACGAGGCCGTCGTTACGTGTTTTGACTGAATCGGGAGGTCCATGGGGTTGGTAGTTCAGTTGACCAGCGACAAACAGTAAACTGTCGCGCAGCACTTCGGCTTCCATTCTTTTTCGAGGCATGGGAGAGAATGTTTCGTTGTTTGCTTTGGGTATGTCCGGTATGTCGGAAAGGTGATTATGCTGCGAAGTTTGACGGTAGGTTGTGGAGGTCATCATTTGTCTGTGCAGATGTTTAATACTCCAGCCATGGTCTATCAGTTCTCGTGCCAGCCAGTCGAGTAGTTTTGGGTGTGTTGGACGGGCACCGGTGATGCCAAAGTTTCCCAGCGTGGAGACAATGGCTTTGCCGAAATGATGTTTCCAGATCCGATTAACTAAAACTCTGGCTGTCAGAGGGTGATCGGGATGGGTTACCCATTTTGCAAGTGCCAGGCGTCTTCCCGTTTGACGGGCTCCTGGCCATGGTGGTTTGATGACAAACGGAGATGCTGGATTGCTCAGAACCGCGGGTATTCCTGGTGTCACCTGGTGTCCCGGATTGTCACTTTCTCCTCGCCTGTAAAGGTAAGTCGGGGAAGGGGTTCCACGGTCCCAGAGTGCCTGTATGTGTGGTTCAGGGAGACGCTTTTGCTCCAGTGCCTTAAGGTCCGATTCGTCTGGATCCTCTTGTTGTTTCAGTTTAGATATTTGTTTATCTATGGCATGGTTGTGTTCCTTCCAGGCGTCACGCTCACGGGTTGTGACGAAGGGAAGGAGGCGAAGGTTGAAAAGGTATTTTTTTTCACTTCCCGATACCGGTTTTAGCCAGTCGTATTCGTCATAGGCCCCTTTGAAAAGGGCGATCATGCTGTAGTAGTCCTGCTGGGCTATGGGATCGTATTTGTGGTCGTGGCACCGTGCACATTTCAAGGTAAGGCCAAGAACGGTTGTGCTGAAAATGTCGATTTCATCTGCGATGACTTCGAAGCGGTCGGAAATAAAGGAGACCTCTCGTTCGCTGGTACTGTCAGGCCCCATGCGTAAGAAACCAGTTGCCACAAGATTGTCATAGATTGCGTCGGTAATAATTTCCGCGTTCTCATAATCAACCAGTTCATCTCCAGCGATCTGTTCGAGTAAAAAACGGTCGTAGGGTTTGTCATCGTTAAACGCATGTATCACGTAATCGCGATAACGCCATGCATGTGGTCTCAGGTGATCTGCGTTGAGTTTTCCTCCCCATGAGTCTGCATAACCAACGGTGTCAAGCCAGTGTCTGGCCCAACGCTCACCGTAACCCGGGGAAGCGAGCAATCGATCAATTAATTGTTCATAGGCATCGTCCTGTGAGTCTGTCAGAAATGCCTGTACGGCTTCCGGTGTGGGTGGAAGTCCGATCAGGTCGAGGTACGCTCGACGTATCAGGGTCAATCGATCCGCTTCTGGTGCAAAGGAACGTTCCTGCTGGTGTAGCTTTGACAGAATAAAAGCATCAATCGGATTGCGGACATGATCCGATTCGGGATTTCCCTGGTAGCCATCAGGCAGGGGGGAAGAGCTTTTACGTGGCGGCTGAAAGGCCCAGAACTGGCGATCTGTGACATTGCTTTCTCTGACCGTTAGTAACGTGCTGGTATCGGCAGCCGGTGCACCATTTGCTATCCATTGCACCATTCGCTTGCGATCACTGGTTTTCACGGGGCGTGTGCCGGTGTTGAGCAGATGCTCCTTGGGTGGCATGGATCCAGAACGGATCTTATTGACCAATAGGCTTTGTTCGGGATGGCCTGGTACCAGCACGGGACCTGACTTTCCGCCTTTGAAAATAGCCTCAGCAGTCCTCAAATCGAGGTTGCCTTCCTGTCGTTGACGACCATGACACACCGTGCAGTGCCGAAGTAGAATGGAGGTGATGTCAGGCGGCAGGGTATCGGGTATTCGGACTCCGTGAGTTAGGAGAGTTAGGGGTCCATCCGTAGGGCCGTTCGGATTTACGGTCTGGTTGGTCGGTTCCGGGTTTTCGGCCTGGCATGGTAGTGTGAAAACACTACTTGACAGAATGAGGCATCCGGCCAACATAGGAGCTTGTCCAATCCATCTAAGGGTTTGGCAGGTAGTCATTGACCAGGTCTCCGGTCCGAAAGCAACAGGCGAAGGCGTGTTGGATTAGGCGGGAAGCAATGTAAAACAACTGTCCCCGGATGAGGTTTACGCCAAAGTATTATACCGGGATGGTTCCTTGCGTTACAAATCCATATGGCCGTTCGTGACCTGATCTGTGTGATAGCTGCGCTCGACAGAGCAGGCTACGAGGCTTTTCCGGATATGAGAACCGATCCCGACGGTACTGATGTAACAAGATTGTTTTTCCCCGGATGGCTGTCAGCATAACGGATGGTGTGCATCAGAGAAAAATATAGCCTTCTTCACCGTGTTGATTGAGATCGAGTCCTTCATGTTCGCCGTCAGCATCCACTCGCAGCCCCATGACGGATTGAACAAAGAGCAGGATAACAAGGCTTCCAATTACCGAAAGAAGGAGTGTTGCTCCCAAGCCGATGATCTGGTTTATCAATTGGTCTGCGCTACGGTTTCCTATCAGCAGTCCGTTTAGCGAGGGATTGGCAGTCACTGCAGGGGAAGAAAGCAGACCGGCAGCCAACAGGCCCAGCACACCACTGGTTCCGTGTACGCCGAACACATCCAGTGAATCATCGAAGCCAAAATGGTTCTTAACGGTGGTGCACATGAAAAAACAAACAATACCAGCAACTGTTCCAATCAGCAGGCCGGAAATCGGTGTTACCGATCCACAAGCGGGTGTGATACAGGCCAGTCCCGCCACCGCACCGGTACAGGCACCCAGGACCGTCGGACGGCCGCCCTTGATCCATTCTATGGCTACCCAGCCGAGCAGCCCTGTGGCACCGGCCAGGTGTGTGGTTACAAAGGCATTGGCGGCGGTAGCATCAATAGCCAGTTGGCTACCCGCGTTAAACCCGAACCAGCCAACCCAAAGAAGGGCTGCCCCAATTGCGGTATAGGTCAAATTGTGTGGTGGCATGGCGTCTTTGCCAAATCCAAGTCGTGGTCCTATCCACAGGCAGCATATCAGCGCTGACACGCCTGAGCTGAGATGCACTACTGCACCTCCGGCAAAGTCAAGCAGTGGATAGGCGGCATCGGGATTGAAAACACTGAACCAGCCATAATCGGACCAGACCCAGTGTGCCAGTGGGCAATAGACCAGTGTTCCCCAAAGCACAGAAAAAACGCACATGGAGGAAAATTTCATTCGTTCGGCAAACGCGCCGCAGATGAGTGCCGGTGTAATAATGAAAAACATCATCTGGAATATCATGTGAACGGAAGTAGGTAGGCCACCACTTTGAGGGACCACCCTGGTTTCAGTTGTAGTATCCCAACTGGGTAAGACTCCGTTGAGCAATAAGTGGTCAAATCCACCGATGAAACCACCAAGCGTGTTCTCCCCAAATGCCAGGCTGTATCCCCACAATACCCAGACTACGGACATCAGACCGGTCAGAGAGGCACACTGCATGAGAACACTGAGAATATTTTTTTTTCTGACCAGCCCTCCATAGAAAAGGGCGAGTCCGGGTGCTGTCATCATCAGCACCAGTGCCGAACAAACGAGCACCCAGGCAATGTCAGCTTTATCCGGGGCAGGCTGTATTACTTCGCTTGATGTTTCAGGTGGGATAGATTCCTGGTTGGCTGAAACCGTGTTGACCGATGCACTCAGAATACAGAACAGAGTAAGAATGCCACTTAGTTGTCGCAGGTTTAACATGATTCTCCCGTCTAGTGTGGTCAGTGAGCAGACTCGGTTGTTCCTGGTGGGTCGATTGGATAATACAAATCGTTTCTCCGGAAAGCGGTTGAGAGGTGCAAGTATCGTGCCACCATAACGGGGAGAACTGCGTCAGAAGGTTCTCGGAAGTGAGATGTGGATTTTTTTGATGTGCCGAGCGACCTTGTAGTAACGGTAGATTGAAACATTACGGTAAACGGATTGTTGGCTTGGCGCGGGTACACTATCCTCACCTATTGAGGCAACCTACTCGAAAGAGACACGATAAGGTGTATGTTAGTGGATCAGGAATATATCTTCGATGATTACCTTGGTCTGGCAGATGTCAATCTGTGCGATACCCGACTGGTGGTCTGCTACGGCATGAGCGGCAGTGGTAAGACAACCGCAATTCAATTTCTTTGTCGGGAAAATCCACATTTGCGTGATCGACTTGTCCATCCGATTCGATTGGTCGGATGCAGTTATTCGGTGCCTCGGCTGGAGCATGCGTTGATAACTCTGGAGGAAGTCTGGCTTATCCCGCATCTACTCTTCGTATTGCGCCTGATGCTGGGCGGTAATACCGTTCTGGTGTCATCCCATCTGCACCCGTTGTGGTTCTTTCCCTTGCGTTTGATCGGGTCACAACGGGTATTTGTCCTGGATCGTGACACTGATAAAATTGCTCGCCATCTTGAGTCGAGGGGGATTATTTTCAGTCAATCGGCTGTCCTGCTTTACTGCAGAAAATTTGGGGCTAATTACCGTGATATTGACATCATTATGGAATGTTGCCCTGCAGCGAGCTTTGATCAGTCACTGCGCCGGTTTTTAAAATTCTGCCGGTTGACGAAAAGTCGGGTTCGAAGGACAGAGTCTGTTGATACGTTGGATTCCACGGCATCCTGACGAGTGTCTGTGTTCGGACGTATCTATCCTTTGAAGAAATGACCGAGGTGATGTAGTTGAAAGGTTAAAGAGGCATAGCCTTTATCGCATTAATGTAATCGGTCGATTGATTCCCGTACGATCAGTTCTTATGCTCACAACGGGTTTGTTCCAGATAAATAACCACGTCTATGGTCGGAGTGAGACGCATTCTTTTATCTCTAACGAGGTGTTCATGATCCAGTTACACACAGGGCGATGGGTGGCGGTGATGATTCTGTTGGTCTCTCCCGTGCTGGGAAACGCTGAGACAGCACTCGAGCAACGGCTGAGTCCTTTGATAGAACAGCACAAGGGGCAGGTGGGCGCGATGGTGAAAAATCTCCGTACGGGGGTGACGTTTTCCTGGAGAGCGGACCATCCCATGCCCACGGCGAGCCTGATTAAGATTGCGATAATGGTTGAGGTTTACCGTCAGGTCGAACGAGGACGAATCGAATTGGATGACCGGCTACGGTTGACCGAACGTGACATCGTTCCTGGTTCCGGTATCCTTCGTCGTTATTTTTCCCGGGGAACGCGTCTGCCACTTCGCGATGCAGTACGACTCATGATTGCCGTTTCTGACAACACCGCGACGAATCTTGTTCTGGATCATATCGGGCTGAAAAAAACCAACGAAACAATGGACCGAATGGGGTTTCGAGAGACCCGTCTACACGCCAAAGTATTTCGAAGTGAGACATCAATTGATCCGGAGCGTAGTCAACGATTTGGTCTGGGGAGTACCACGGCCAGTGAGATGGTGAAACTACTGGAAGCGATGCACCAAGGTACGGTGATCAGTACGGAGTCGAGTCAGGAGATGCTAGAGCATCTGCGAGCCTGTGAGAGTAAGGATCGCATTCCCCGCTATCTTCCTGAAGGAACCGTTGTGGCTCATAAAACCGGGTCGGTGTCACGCGTTCGGACAGATGCGGGGATCATGGATTCACCAGCTGGTCCCATTGCGATATGTGTACTGACAGCTGACAATGACGACCGTCGCTGGGGATTGAGTAATGATGCAGGTCGTCTTATTGCTGATGTGGCTCGTCGAACCTGGCTTCATTTTAATCCTCGAGTGTTGACACCACGACCGGTCGTACTGGATGTCGGTGAAAGTGGATGGATGGTGGAGGTGTTACAGCGGACGCTCAATGTTCGTTTGCAACCCTCTCCTCGTTTGACTGTTGATGGCGAATTTGGTCAGGTTACCCGACGGGCTGTAAAGGCGTTTCAAAAAAATCGTAATCTGGTTGTCACAGGAACCGTAGGGCCGGCGACCTGGAAGCAGCTGGGTACTCTTGTTACTCAGGATCCTCCCGTTCCCGATCCGGAACAAATCAATCAGGAAAAGCTGGTAAGTGTTCCGGCTGATAGCTTGAACGGTCCCCCTTTTGTGACGTGTCGAGCATGGGCAGTTGCGGATGGTCTGACCGGTGAAGTATTATGGCAAAACAATGCGGATGATCGTCTGGATATTGCGAGTACCACCAAGATGATGACGGCTTACGTGGTTCTGGTGCAGGCTCGTGAAAAACCCTCTGTACTGGATGAAACCGTTTTATTCAGTCATCGGGCAGATGATACAAGGGGATCTTCAGCACGCATTCATGCTGGGGAACAGCTGACGGTACGTGAACTGCTATACGGACTGATGTTGCCATCAGGTAACGATGCATCAGTAGCGCTGGGTGAACATTTCGGTGGACGTTTCGAACCAGCTGAAGGTGAGAATACGGATCGCGCGGAAGATCCATTATGGCGCTTTGTGGCGGAAATGAATCGGCGCGCATCCCATCTGGATATGTCGTCTACGTATTACGCAAACACACATGGTTTAACGGCCACGGGACATCTTTCCAGTGCTCGTGATCTGTTGAAACTGGCTCAGGCATGCTGGAAATTACCGATGTTCCGTGCTTATGTGGGTACGCGGCAACATGGGGCGCGGCTGGTTGGATCGGGAGGGAGCCAGCGTAATATTTTATGGCGCAATACGAATCGTCTGCTTCCCATCAACGGTTTTGATGGAATAAAAACGGGTACCACTAGCGCTGCAGGTGCATGTCTGGTGTCTACCGGAACTAGAGGCACCGATCGGCTATTTGTGGTGGTTCTTGGATCTGCTGCG
>CAXEIY010000261.1:0-3651 GCA_963996245.1 uncultured Planctomycetia bacterium
CCTTGGGTTCTTCTTTCTTTTCTTCGCTTTCCTTGGGTTCTTCTTTCTTTTCTTCACCTTCCTTGGGTTCTTCTTTCTTTTCTTCACCTTCCTTGGGTTCTTCTTTCTTTTCTTCACCTTCCTTAGGTTCTTCTTTCTTCTCTTCACCTTCCTTGTCTTCTCCGGTCTCTGCAGAGCTTTCAGATCCACTGTTGTTCAGCGTAAGCAACATACGCATCATACTGAGATCCATGGCACGCCGACGTGAAGCCATACACATATCACTGATCTGGCTACTCCTTCCCACCAGACCTTCCATTCCATCATCTCCAGCCAGATTCGGATCACCCTGGGCCAGAGGATGCCCTCCAAAAGGAAGCACTCCCTGACTCGCTTTTTGTGCGATTAAAAAGTCGCGCTGCGCGGGATCAGCCAGTCGAATCCGAGGGTCCCACTGGGGATGATGATTCAGCCAGGCCAGGGTTTCAGCAGACAGCCCTGACGTTGCCATCTTCGGCAATTCTTCTTTGAACACACGCAGATATTCACGAATCCATCCATCCCCGATAACAATGTCCGCATCGAGAATCTGACCGGTTAACGGATGAACGCGGCTGGGTCCATAGGAAACATTGATACCACTTAACCAGCGAATAAAATTAAAACGCACATCTTCTGGATCTTTATCCATATTCAAACCGGTTTGTGCGTCCTGAAACTTCACTTCAATGGCATTGAACAAGCCCACTTTTTCAAAAGCTTTATTCCAGTACAGTACCCCTTCACGAATCCAGCGACGGTAGCGCACCGGAGCGGTGTGTTCGATGTAGAATACAAGAGGCTCAACCGGAGGACTCAGCTTCAATTTCGGGTCACGTTTTCGAAGATGCCAGCGATTGATGTATCGTACCCAGGTTTCCGCTTGATTGTATTTCCCATAATCCTGATACATGGTTGCAAAAAACCCGACTCGCTCATCGGCCTTACGAGGGCGGTAACCGGTATTGTCGGGAATCAGACTTACCGAGTAGTGCAGTGTCTCGAGTCGTCCCGTACGTGCCATGGGTACTTCAAAGGCCAGTTCTATATTCTTGGGAAAGGCTTTGGCGACTTTGATCTGTACCAGACGAGGACTCAGGGGCCGATAGGCACCACCAAAAAACTTGGTTGCCTGTCCGACCATTAACATATCAGCATCTATCACGGGCCCACCACTGGGCCCCATGGCCAGGATAGGAACCTCCAGAATAACTCGATCTTTGTATAGCCGTTTCAGAGACATGCGTGATTCACGATCACCGGTCGAACGAATGCCAACGCTGGGCATCATGAGCGCCAGCCGTCTATCATAACGTTTCCAGTACACGTAACCGTCACCGTACAGTTGACCTGTCCGCAGCTGACCGCTCACCAGTGTTAAAGAAATAAAATGCTTTTGGCGCGCATAACCTGCGGGTAATTCAGCAAGAACCTGACCATCTTTATCACGGCGCCATAGCGTGTAAAAGCTGCGCGTACCACCCGAGGGAGTAACCTTAGTATAGCCACGACTGACATCGGTAAACGAGGGGAACGTGGGTCTCGGTGGCGGCGTTGGTCGTTTGGTCGGAGGAGTCTGTTGAGCCTGGGTAGCCGCTGCTATCCAACTCATAAGTACGGTAACAGCGAGTACTCCCATAAACCGAATTCTGGGTCGACGACTTTGCAACACGGTTCCTGCTCCTTATTACACCAAGCGGATCAATACCAAGCAATGAGTGAACATCCCACCCGACACACTCCAAGCAATCGAGAAGTCCAATTAAATATAACTCACAACGCTGGAGAAAGCGGGAAATCTGTGCCACTTATCTGGAAGATGACATTTTGTCTTACTTTACGCGATCTTTCCAGCGCTGATTGTGATAAAGATAACGCTTTTAAGGATTTTTCGCGGCCACCGCCATTGGAAACACCTGGTTTGCAGCCGATCCTATTTCAAATACGGGAGTGGAAACCGGGCCCGTTTTTCCAACACGACTCGTCGTGGCAGATAATTGGAGGTAAAATATCTTCACGCTACCATTCTGCATAGGAAATCCGGATTATGGTTGAATCCTTTCCATCAGCACCGCTACAACATCATCCCTGTTCAAGGCGTTCCTTACTGGAAATCGGAACGGCTGGTACCTTGGGGCTTTCGTTACCCCAGCTGCTTGCCGCACGTTCGATCGATTCCTCTTCGCGCGACCTCCCGTGTTTCGGCAAAGCCCGATCCTGCATTGTTGTCTTTCTTTTCGGAGGTCCTTCACAACAGGACCTCTGGGATCTGAAACCTGAAACTTCGTCCGACATTCGAGGTGAATTCAGCCCGATCGACACGGTGGTCCCGGGTATGCAAATCGGAGAACTTCTGCCTCACCTGGCTCAAGAAGCAGACCACTTCAGCCTGATTCGCTCAATGAGCCATCGTGATTTCGAACATGGATCGGCATCCTATTCCGCACTTACCGGACAGCCACATCCGCGTCCAGGTACCAATACCCCTGCCCGTCCGGAAGATTTCCCTACGTATGGGTCAGTTGTTTCCAAGCTTCGTCCCACTTCTCGTCCAAGCCCTAATTTCGTGGTCCTCGGACCCGTCATGCACCAGGGAAATCGTCCACCCATGGCCGGTCAAAACGCGGGTTTTCTCGGTTCCAGCCATGAAGCGTTTCGCATTGCAGAAAACCCCAACCTCTCTTCTTTTGAAGTCCGTTCACTGGCGCCAGCTGAATCGGTTTCGACGAACCGGTTCCGTCGCAGGCAACAACTTCTCAGTCAAATTGATCCGCATGCTTACCATCAGCCACGCTCGGTTACGCAGGAAGGAATGTCCAAGCTCTATGAACGGGCTTTTTCGTTGCTGTACGCATCACAGACTCAACAGGCCTTTGACCTGGATCAGGAACCACGGAAGATTCGAGAACGGTACGGACGTCATCAATTCGGTCAAACCCTGCTTCTGGCGCGTCGACTGGTCGAAGCGGAAGTCCCGTTGATTACGGTTAACTGGTCGAAGCAGAATCGTGACCAGTGGGATACTCACCTGAACCATCATCCCAAACTGCGTGAACTGCTGCCGCCTTTCGATCAAGGTGTTTCCGGATTAATCGACGATCTGAATAACCGTGGACTGCTGGAAACGACTCTAGTCGTTTGCCTCGGAGAATTCGGTCGGACACCGCACATCAATAAAGACGCGGGTCGCGATCACTGGCCGGACTGTTATTCGCTGTTGATTACCGGGGGTGGGATTGCTCCGGGCCAGGTTTACGGGGCTTCCGATCGTTTTGCAGCCTATCCGGCTGAACACCCGGTCGCGCCCTGGGACCTCGCCGCGACCGTCTACCACTGCCTCGGAATCGATCCGCACCAAACGCTGACGGACCCTGTCGATCGGCCCATCCAGATTGCGCAAGGTAATGTTGTGCGAGGACTTCTTTAAGTAACACGATTACATTTAACCCGTGTTGCCACCACCACTAGTATCGGATCCATTTCCTTGTTTCCAACGCGTCATGGATACCCTTGATAAAAAAAACCCGGTCCCCCCCCTGCGGGGAACCGGGTTTGAGAGAAGGAGCCAATTCCTAAATCAGTTTACTAAAACGATGCTTCGAGCTGCGTTCGGAACATCACCCCATCATCACC
>CAXEIY010000262.1:0-39200 GCA_963996245.1 uncultured Planctomycetia bacterium
CAGGGTGTGTACGTACCACGGGATTGGCTGATGCCATAAATTGTTTTCGCTCGGTGTAATAGTAACCGGCACCGATATGCACAAATACCTCATGTTCCATCACGTTTTCGTCTGGGGAGCCAAGGTCCACACAAAGACCATCAATCGCTACTTTCACCTCACAGCCCTCCGAAAATGCTTCCACCAGTGCGTCCAGCGAACCGGACTCAACAACCCCCTCTGAATCATGGGAAAGTACTTCCTCCCAGCCCTCGTACACGAAATAGCGGAAATATTCAAACGCGTAGATAAAATGGCTGCTGGGCGCATTGGTTTCGGAGTCCCAACTCGCCAGTTCATGATACTTTGGCATGTCGGGATGTTGATTGACAGAACATGGGCCTGGTTTACCCGTGGATCGCTGACCATCCAGGTGAGGCCGCGCTATCGCCTGATGACCATCCTGATTGTAGATAAAAAAAGACATTGAAGCACGCGGCCCAAAACCATCCGGCAGTGCGATCGGCATGCGAAGCGTTTCAACACCTGCAACCCAGTCCCTTTCCAGCAAGTAGGTCACACGAAAGTCCATCACTTCTCGCACCTTTTCGCTACACTCGGAACCGGTGTCGACGTGCTCGTTGTGTAAAAACTCGGTCCCTACCCGAAGATCAGCCCCGGCATAGATCGCATCACGCAATGCGTTTTCACTGCCTGAAACACGTTTTCGCTGACTGTCCAGCTGCAGTACACAGGTCCATTCTGTCATCCGATGTCCCTCACCACTCGGTTGAACCTGATACACGGTTGATGACATGGAAACCCGTTAAAGATCTCCGTATGTCCTCGGTTTCCATGATCGTCCATTCCATACGTGATACCCCTGTTTGATACGTAACCCGCTCTAAAAAATTGTATAGAAAACCCATTTCATTGTCACAAAACATGCTTGCCCAGCAATATATAACTATGTCAGGTAAACATAAGAATCATTAGAGGCCCGTTACTACCTGCGGTATCATTGAACAAATAGTTGCCCTTCTTAATTAACCTAAATTAAGAAAATAATCGATGTCTGTAACCTCTTCCATTCCCGTGACATCGGATGGTGCAACCTTTCCGTTGATACCTTACATCTACAGGACAGAACGATCACAAACGTGGAGTTGACCAAGTCATGACAAACGGTTCCCCAATACACTGGCGGATGTTTATCGGTCTGACACTCAGTATCCTGTTCTTCTCATTCGCTACCACTCACAATCGAGCAGAGTCCGACGCCCCCTCGCGTCATGTCACGGAAATTCGAACCTCCTCTTCTCTGAAGCAGACAACCTCTGCGGTACATTCCTCTTTTATGAGTCCCCACGTGTCTCCGATTATCCTCAACAGGGGTTTCGTCTTTGTAGTCAACACACCCGCTGATACGGTTGATGTTATCGACCGAAGCTCCCAGGCACTCCATACACGTATCCACGTTGGCATCGATCCTGTCAGTATTGCCACACGTCCAGATGGAATGGAAGTATGGGTCGCGAATCATATCTCGGACTCGGTAAGTGTGATTGATACCAACCCTGTAAATCCAACTTATCTTCAGGTTATCGCCACTATCCAGGAGTTCTATCCCGATACTCAGGCCACCCGCTTTGACGAACCTGCGGGTATCGCCTTTGCTAACAATGGCAAAGCGTATGTTGCGTTGTCATCGGAAAACATCATCGCGGTCGTAGATGTGTCGACTCGTACTATTATCAAACGACTTGCCATAACAGCACAGGATCCTCGCGCCATCACCGTACGTAATAATCGTCTTTACGTTCTTCCGTTCGAATCCAACAACCAAACGCAACTCTCCGGAGGGACCGGCCCCTTTGATGGCAACTTGACAACGTTCGACGCACGCAAGCACGTCATCGACAATAACAATGTGTTGTCACTGGGAGCCGTGCTGGACATTGTTAAACATCCCAGGGTTCCAGACCGGGATCTCTATGTTTTTGATACAACAACCGACGAATTGATAGAAGTCGTGGATACGGTTGGAACCCTTCTCTATGGATTAACCGTCAACTCTACAGGTCGCGTGTTCGTAGCTCAGACCGACGCGCGCAACGAGATCAACGGTCGTGCCGGCACCAAGAAACATGGACTAAAAGAGCTGGAAAACCGCGCTTTCCTAAACCAGATAACCCGTATCGATTTTGAGACCGGAGCGTCAGGACGGCCCACTTTAATCGATCTCGAACCACTGCCACCAACGTCCCCAGACCCGGGCATGGCCCTGGCAACACCGTACGCAATCCAGATATCCGCTGATGATTCAACCCTGGTCGTAACCGCAGCCGGATCCGACAAACTCTTTACAATCGACGCGATAAACGGTGCAATCCTTGGCCGAATCGATGTCGATTCGGTTCCCAGAGGTATTGCCCTTGAATCGGACAACGAGGGACGGCCGGCCAGAGCGTGGGTTCTCAATGCGGTTGCCAATACTGTCTCCCTGGTTGATGTGTCCCACAGGTCATCGCTCGAAATCGTCACAACGATCTCACTAGAAGACCCGACTGACCCTGTTGTCAAACGTGGACGCGTCGCGTTTAACCAAGCTTCTGCATCCACTACGGGTACCTTCTCATGTGCAAGCTGTCATCCGGACGGTCATACCGACCAACTGCTCTGGGTTCTGGACACCCCGATCGTTACAGGAGGCAATCAGATCATGCCCCGTTCAACGATGCCGATTCGAGGTTTACGCGATACCGAACCCTATCATTGGGACGGGATTCCCGGAGACCCTTACGGTGGCAACAACAGTGCCAATGTTCATGGCAATGATGCACCCAACAGCCGTATCGATGATCCACTGAGCAGTACACGGAATCTGATTGATGGAGGGCTCGCAACCACCATGAGAAAAGTTGGCGATTCCACAATCAACGACGAAGGTAAAGCTGGAAATCTATCATCCGGTGAACGAGATGCCATGGCTAAGTTCCTGCTGAGTGTGACATATCCCCCTGCACAAAAGCGTGCCTACACCAACGTCCTGTCTTCACGTGCAAAAGACGGATTTGAGTTGTTTCATATCAAAGGCAACCATGAAGGCAAACGTAGACCCAATGTATGTGGAGACTGCCATCGAATGCCGTTCTGGGTCAGCACCAATACACCAGGAACTGGCATGGACGCACCTACCTGGAGAGGAGCATACGATCGCTGGCTGATCCTGCCACAAGGTCGCCTGAACCTGATTGATTTCGATTTCTATCGCAATATTGCCGAACAAGGCATTCCCGAACGAAAAATGTGGCGGTTTTCATGGCGCAGTCGCCAACGGTTCGACCCGGTTTGGGATATGGTTCTTGAAGGCAGTACCGGATTTTCCGGATCGTTTGCCCGCCAGCTCACACTCAGTAAGAATTCGTCTCAAAACGATCTGACTGATGACCTGTTCAATGCACTCGAGCAGTCTGCGCGCGAAGGAGGCATCGTGCTTCAGGGTGAAGGTGTCTTCCTAGACAACACCCTGCACGCTTCACCGGTATCGCTTCAGTTCAATCACCAGTTCAAAGGTGGAACCTACGTTGAAACAGATGGTGATCGTGAATCCTTCACACGAGCAAAACTAGTTTCACTGGCTTCTGAAGGTCAATTTACAGGAACTTTTACAGCCAGACTTGGCACTCGAGTCGATGCTGACCACCCCCAGCCTGCGCTTTGGACACGAGGGCCGATCCACAAACAGCGCGGACGCCAGAGGTTCCCAACCCTGCATCATGGCAAATCTACGATGCGGATCAGCGGACGGCACATTCGTGAAAACGCCAACTTGATAGTTGACGGAAGACGAGCTGGCGGTACGATCCGACTGAACGGAGATATCGTGAAAATCCAGTTAGCCGAGTTACCCGGCGAAGGAATGCACTTACTACAGGTTCAGAATCCCGGAGGGTTATTCAGTAATGATTTTATTTTCCACGTAACTACAAAAACCGAAACACTCGAACCCTGACTTCGATTGCGCCACGCTACCTAGCAATGCCCGGTTCCTAAACATAAACAGTACTATCTTGTTCGCTCCATCATGTCGGAATCCATGCGGCAGTTGCTACGGAAACCGACCTTTATCTGACACCTGAAAGCCATCCAGTACCAGATGTCTCCCTTGCTCCCGCTTCCACACGGGATTGATTGCTTCCATGCCAAATCGGTATAACTCATCCGGTCTGCAGCGTATTATAAAGCCCCTGATTCTGAAAAGATGGCTGATTAGGTATTGTGTAAAACGTATTACCCTCCTATCTCTCAAAGAACGGAACGATAGTTTAACTGTGCCAGCAATCACCTATATCTCCTATCCGTACATCAACAGCTAGTTCTCCCCACAGCCCATGACCGGCCTTTTTCCTGCGGAATGTATTTTTTTGTGCGAACAGGCTATCTCATGACCAACCAACGTCCAACTCGAGCCCGCTTTACGGTCATTACGGCCATCTGTGTGGCAGCAGCCATTGCCTACATGGGCCGTAACTGCCTGGGCGTAGCATCGAAGCAGGTCCGGAGTGACCTGGGGCTCGACGTAGGCGAGATGGGATGGGTAATGAGTGCCTTTTTCTGGTCGTACGCGCTGGCACAGGTCCCGGCCGGATGGTTGGCTCACCGGATCGGTTCTCGCATTGCACTGGCCAGCTACGCGATCATCTGGTCGCTTCTCTGCGCCGCCTTCTATCTCGTGGGAAACCTCTGGGCGGTACTGGCCCTTCAAATTGGCTTCGGGCTCGCCCAGGCCGGCATCTTCCCCTGCTCCGCCGGCATGATACGTCACTGGGTACCCTCGACTCACTGGGCGTTATCGGTTGGTTTGATGGGCGGTTTCATGTCGATTGGTGGCGCGATTGGATCGGCGATCACCGGATACGCGATTGAAGGTATTTCCACCCCCTGGCTGACAACTCCTCCGATCTCCTGGAGATGGATCTTTGTTGGCTTTTCGATCCCCGGTCTCCTGTTCGCAACCTGGTTTTTCATATGGTTCCGTGACCGTCCTGAAAACCATTTGAGTGTCAACGATGCAGAACGTGAACTCATCCGTCAGACGAGTCCTGAAAAATCACGGGCCCCGACTGGAATGCCTTGGCTGCTCATTGCTGCACAGCCGGCGATGTTGTTGCTCTATGGTCAACAATTCTGCAAGGCTGCCGGTTACATCTTCTTCCCGACCTGGTTTCCCGATTATCTCCGTGAGACGCGTGGCATTTCAACCGGTGAAAGCGGACTGTTGACAGCGCTGCCACTGTTGGCGGTCGTAGTTGGGGCAATTTTAGGTGGCGCATTGGTTGACTGGCTCTGGCGCCGTACCGGTAGCCTGAGAATCAGTCGTCAATTAACTTCCGTAGCTGGACTGAGTATCTGCGCCATCTGTATCGGGTTCGCCTACTTCGTATCCAATGTATACGGGGCCGTCTGCCTGATCTCACTGGGTACCCTCTGTGGAACACTGGCTGGACCTCCTGCCAGTGCCACCACAATTGACAAGGCAGGTGACCACGCTGAGCAGATCTATGGGATGATGAACATGACGGGAAACCTGGGCGCCGCCGCCTGCCCGCTGGCGATCGGAATGCTGGTCGAGTGGACCGGGAACTGGAACCTGGTACTACTGGTTTTTGTAGGCATTTACGCAGCCGCAGCTCTGTGCTGGGCCTTCCTTGATCCGCAGGGTCAGGTAGCTATCCGTAAACCTGTTTCCAAAGTTCAATAGACTTCTCCCCACACCGACAGGGAAACGCATCCACTGTCAGTCAGGTGATAGACGATTCCATTGCATCACCGGATTCATCACAGGAATACCGTACTCTGTTCTTGCACAATAGAGAATGTTCTGCCTCATTTGACCTCACGGGCAGCTCTTTTCTACTGTACTCCGAAGGTCATTGCGGACCAGAAACTCTCCCAGTCGGCTTCTTCGGGATCGGTGGATTGACGCAGGTGTACCAGCCGAACAATCCATTCACCCGGGTGATCGATCTTAAACGACACTTTCCCACTTTTGTCAGTACGTGCATGCCTGTCGGTCACCTCACCCTCTTTTCTTCCCATGGCACCTACCTGAACATCTACGAGTGGTTTTCCATCAAAGAACACCTGAACAACCAGACGTTTACCCACGTCGGTTGTCGAGGGGTCAGAAAGAGGCATGATCTCAAGCTTATGTCCCAGACTTTTCTTCCAGGTGTCGGTTGGTTTCCCATCAGCAACTACCAGTGATTTAAGATAACGACGATAGCGTTCCGTCGCTGATTTTTCAGCATCACCGGCATCGGTTCGCTGCTTGATTATCTGGCTGAGGCCCTCGTGTTCGAGGTACTGGTGAAACTTATCTCCTTTCATTTCAATGAACGACCAGTCGCGCTGCATGGACAAAAGATAGCTTCCGGGTTTCAGCAGCCTAAGATTCGTGATCGGTGTTTTTTCAAACACAGCCCCTTCCAGTAGATCGCTGGCATGATCCACTGAATCGTGAAGCTGGAAAGTAACCGTCATTTTTTCCTGCAATGGCCTTTCAATTGCTCCATGAAAATGATCGCCCACAAACAGCCGTACCGGTACTCCCTGGCCTACCTGAGGCTGATAGGTTACAGGTGCTATCCAGTAATCGTGAGCGAATCCAACTCTGATAAAACATGCCAGTACGAACAGGATGATGGAAATTCTCATGCGTCAGACACTCTCCTGTGAACTCTACAGCAGGTCAATCGGTTGACCGAGTATCGATCAATTACTCGTGAAACTCAATGATGTCTCAGCAATCTCAATTCTTAGGAATCCAAGCCGTCACGCATCTGTTATTCGATGTACAACCTGATTAACGAATCATCCACTTGCAGAGTGGAACAATCCGTGTTTCATCATCCAGTGGAAAGATCACGCCAGAATGCCATGGAGAACCTTTCCACCAACATCCGTGAGCCGGAAGTCACGTCCCGAATAACGATAAGTAAGACGTTCATGATCGAGGCCTAGCAGATGAAGTACCGTTGCATGAAGATCATTCATGTGTACAGGTTTTTCGATAGCATGATAGCCAAACGGATCGGTTGCACCGTAAGTCATGCCATTTTTCACTCCTCCACCGGCAAGCCAGAATGTGTAACCCTGGGCGTGATGGCCTCGCCCGGTCTTATTCTGAACTTCCGGAGTTCTGCCAAATTCGGTACTCCAGATGACCAACGTTTCGTCAAGGAGCCCCTGACGTTTCAAATCTGCAATTAAACCTGCAATTGGTTTATCACAGGACCGGGCATTGTCCTGATGACCTTTAATCAGACCGGAGTGCTGATCCCAGCGACCACCTCGTCCGCCCGTGTGAGCCACGTGAACAAATCGGACACCACGTTCAACAAAACGTCGTGCCAGTAACAGTTCACGCCCATAATTCTCCGTTACCTTGTCGTCGACGCCATAAAGTGAAAGCGTTTCTTCGGTCTCCCCTGAAAAATCAAACACTTCGGGAGCATGGCTCTGCATGCGAAATGCAAGTTCAAACGAAGCGATTCGAGATTCAAACTGAGAATCGGTTCCGACCGCGGAAAGGTGATCCTGATTACCTGCCTGTACAAGATCCAGCATCCGTCGCTGGTTTTCAAACTCGAATGTTGTATTTCCAATATTGCTGAACCGTGCCTCTTTTACAGGAATACGATTCGTTCCAACCATTGCGGCCTGGTAAGAAGCGGGAAGAAATGCCGAGCCAAAATTGCGTTGTCCAGAATAAGTGAGGGGCGGGCAGATGGTCACGAACCCCGGCAGATTTTGATTCTCGGTTCCAAGGCCGTAGGTCACCCAAGCGCCCATACTCGGTCGCATCAACGTCTGAGTGCCAGTATGCAATTCAAGCGTTGCCGGTGTGTGCGCATTATTATTTGAATACATCGACTTGATGAAGCACAGCTCATCGGCAATCTTACCCACATATGGAAATAATTCACTTGCCCATGCCCCGGATTCACCATACTGCCGGAACTTCCACGGAGATGGCAGGATGGTCGTCAAGCCCTGGTTAAACTGATTTCGAGCCGTGTTCACTGAATCGGGAAGATTCTTGTCCTTTTGTTTCTCGAGTTCCGGTCGATAATCAAAGGTGTCAATATGCGAAGCACCACCGTGCATGTATAGAAAAATAACATTCTTCGCTGTTGCGGGAAAATGAGGTGCCCCCGGTTTTAGCGGATGATTGATTTCTGCTGCCTGTGCATCCCAGTGCGCCAGTGCAGAACACGCCAGCGATCCAAAACCACAACTAGCACTTTTCAACCACGCTCGGCGGCTTACCATTTATCGACTCACTCTTTCAGAACCCTGTGTAATTCAAATCCAGATAACGTCGAGTAATCGTAAAAGATACTTTCGCTTCCTAACTATTGAATATATACAAACTCATTTAAACAGAAAAGCGAATGACAAAACAGGTTCCATGCCGACTGCTTCTGACCCGATTTCAAAAAATCAAGAACTCGAGTCATCTCTTTCTCGGTAGCGCGGCGTCCCAGGGTTAAGCGATAAGCATAGTCAATCCGTTGTCGGTCACTCACATCATGTATAGCCAGTAATCGTTTGGCAAAAGCCTTCGCTTGATCATGTACAAAAGGATTGTTCATCATGAATAACGCCTGAGCTGTCACCGTTGTGGGATATCGAAGTGAAGTGATGGAATTCGGATCACCAAAATCAAACAGCTGCATCATTTCATGGATGGCTGCCCCTCGTATTACTGGCAGATAGATGCTCCGGCGGTGTGTATCAAAATTAGCCGTTTCCTCATTTGTGTCGTTAACACTGAACATCTTATCTTTCCAGTCATTGACCGTTCCTCCCATCAGTGGGTCAAGAGTTCCATTCGCAGCCAGCATGGCGTCACGAATTGGCTCCGCCTCCAGTCGCCGACGGTTCATCCTCCACAACAGCCGGTTACCAGAATCGACTTCCTCTCCATTATTGTCATCTCTGACCGCAGAGCTTTGTTGATACGTTGCTGAAAGCATAATCCATCGATGTAACCTCTTAAGCGACCAGCCATTTTCTACGAATTGAATCGACAGCCAATCGAGCAACTTCGGATGCACCGGCTTTTCTCCCTGCCGTCCAAAATTATCGGATGTTGCAACAATCCCTGTTCCAAAATGCCACTGCCATACGCGATTCACAAAAACACGGGCAGTCAACGGATTGTTCCGATGCGTTAACCACCCTGCCAGCTGCAGCCGCCCGCTCTGTTGCTCCGGAATACGACGTGTGCTCTCCTCCGGAAGGGTGACCACCTGCGGAAAGCCACGAGTCACCTCTCCGCCAAGGTTATGACGGTCACCGGCAATGTGAATACGGAGATTGGCAATATCCTTGGCGTCGGATGCCACCATCGCGTTTTCAGCAGGCGGGACAGCCGTTTTTTCAATTTCATGAGCCTGCTTGGTCAGTTCGGCCAGTCTCTGTCTATCGTCATCTGCAAAGAACTCCTCACGGATTTCTTCCCTACGTAAAGGACCTTTTTCCGCATTCAAGATAGCCTGCAGCGATTCGGATGGCTCGGAGACTAACCTATCAATCGTTTCACGAGTACCTTCATCGTCACTTGTCAGGATGTGAAAAACGGATTCCTTGTCTACTGCCGCTTTACGAAGTAACTCAACAAAATTTTTCAGAATAACCGTCACTAGTCCCTGTCTGGATGCCTCTTCATACGAATACAGCGTGTTACCACTGTGCTTCTCCGATTTCTGTTTTTCCTCTTCAATCTGTACCACATTTTTCGCCTCGCTGGTGTGCCGCGGCTGTGATGACAATTGATTTACCTCAATCGGCAACAACACACGATTCCAAATAGCCAGATCATCTATATCTCCCTGGAATGCATTATTGGAAGCCCCAATCAACAGCGATCGAGAGCCGGAGTACTCCGCCTTACTGCTCACACCTGCTATCGGCACCTCACCCATCAATCGATTATCGATAAAGACTCTGCCAGAGCCGTCGCGGTCCGATGTGAACACCACATGATGCCACTGGTTATTTGTCAATATGGGCAACTGATCACTTGATGGTTTAATATCAACGGCCTGAGCACCATCGTAGTGACGCAGATAAATGCCATTATACGATCCCGGGCGCATCGCAATAAAAGTCATCGCCTTATCGTATGTAATTGAAAACAGCGTATCTGCACTTTGGGGCTGGTAACCCTCCACCGTTCGAAGCCAGAAGGAAACACTGAAATCTGTGGTGGTGTCAAAGTCGAATGCTGCCAGATAGTCGGCTGGAAAAGACACGACTTGCTTCTGTCCGGTAAATCGCAAGGCCTGGCCTATGCGTCCCTCGACCAACAGGGGAATCTGACTTTTGTCCGCTCCGACATTGTCCAGCATGCCTTCAGGTCCCCTGGTTGCCACGACTCGAGTGCCCTGAACGTGGTCCATGGGCCAGTGCGCGATCAATCTTCCGGGTGGCAATTGGTGATATAAACGTGTCGCTGCTTCCAGGTATCTGGTCAGTTCACTTCGTACTCGAGTAATCACCTTTTCACGAGCGGATTGCATCACTAATTTGACCGACTTCGCATTGGCCGTTTTCCGTTTGATGTACTGCTTTCGGGCATCCGTAACAGCTGGGAATTCCAGTGGCGTTTCCGGCCAGTAGGAAGGGTTCTGATCAAATCCGGTCAGACTGACCGTACTGCGAAAAATACCTGCAAGTGCATAATAATCTGATGTCGGAATCGGATCGAATTTGTGATCGTGACACCGCGCGCAGGACAAAGTCAGCCCCAGAAGCGAACGCCCCAGCACATCAATTTGATCGTCTACGACATCCATTGCCATCTGCTCTTTGTCCTGCATACCCAGTCCTTTGGGAGCCAGTGTCAGAAATCCCGTAGCAGCCAGTTGGTCCAAATACGACGTTTCATCACGGGAAACGGGTAACAGATCACCTGCAAGTTGTTCGGTAATAAACACATCGAACGGGACGTCAGCATTTATTGCCTTTACCACGTAATCGCGATACTTCCAGGCATTCGGATAAACATAGTCAAATCCACCACCATTGGTATCCGCATAGCGTGCGATATCAAGCCAGTGACGTCCCCATCGTTCACCATATTGTGGAGACGCCAATAAACGATCGAGAACCCGACGGTAAGCATCGGGGCGTGAGTCATTCAAAAAGGCATCAATCGCATCCGGTGTTGGCGGCAATCCCGTTAAGTCGAACGTAGCACGACGCAGTAGTGTCGCGCGATTTGCCGGCGGTGAAAGCTGCAATCCGTAGGATTCCAGTTTCGCAATAATGAACCGATCAATCTCATTCCGGACCTGATGATCTGCCTGTACAAGGGGTGGTGATGTCAATTGTATCGGCCGAAAAGACCACCACCGTCGGTCCTGGTCGGTAATCTGACCTGCGGCATCCGGTGATCGAGTGACGATCTTGTTCCCGGGCATAATGGCCCCGTTTTTCACCCATTGTTCAAGCTTCGCAACCACTTCGCTTCCCAACCGTTCCCCGGGAGGCATTTTGAAGCGACCCGTGTACCGGACAGCCTTTATCAAACGGCTCTGAGACGGTTCACCCGGAACAATCACCGCACTTGATTTGCTGCCCCGTATAATGCCATCCACGGTCGTCAGTACCAATCCGTCCTTCGGATCTTTTGTTCCATGGCACTTGGCACACTTTTTGTGTAACAGAGGACGAATCGTGGTTTCAAACTCACGCGCACTCTGAGCACTGACTATTGGGTCACTAAACCAAAATGACAGAACGAATCCAACGATCGCGATAGCATGGAAATGTCGATGCATGGAACAACCACTTGTACAGAACCTGCAGGAAACCGCTACGTGTCCCGCTTGGCGACTATCAACTGAACAGTTCGGTTATGGGATCACCATATGGCAGGATGGGTAACGGGCGACCGGCCAAATTGGTAAATTCATGTCGGGGATTGATACCCAAAAATTGATATATCGTTGCCAGTATATCCTGAGGTCTCACCGGACGCTCTGAGGGATGTTCACCATATCTGTTGGTGGCTCCTATCACCTGCCCCATCTTCATTCCACCGCCATACATCAGGGCACAACCGGCCGGGCCCCAGTGGTCACGACCAGGAACACCTTTGAAATCGCGTATTCTTGGTGTACGACCGAATTCACCTGCCAGTAGTACGAGTACTTTTTGGTCCATACCACGGTTACCGAGATCCTCAATCAAAGCACTCACCGCCTGGTCAACCAACGGACCGCGACCTTTCATCGTTCCGAACACATGGGTACCACAGGGATGGTCGTCCCAGCTGTCGTGCCATGGGCCGGGTGGGTGAAAACGAACACCTACGACACTGACCCCCGCCTCAACCAGACGCCTTGCGAGCAGAGCCTGCTGCCCTGCTTTGTGCATGCCATACCGTTCTCGCAACTCTGGCTTTTCACGAGATAGATCAAAAGCGCGGGCGGCGGCATCACCGGTCAGAATATCGATTGCTTTACGTTGAAATTCAGCCAACACATCCCTGGTATCGCTAGTGTCCAGATCACGTCGAAGACGATCAAACCGTACAAGAAGGCGTGATCGTTCATCGAAACGATCTTTCGGCATAAGCGGATTCAACTTCAAATTGTCAATCTTGAAATCGGGTTGGGAAGGATCTTCTCGAACTTTGAGAGGTCCATGGGTAGAGCCCAGATAGGCAGGTCCGCCACGTGACTGTTCCGGCAATCCAACATATTCCGGTAACGGATTATCACTTCCGCTACGCATGCGATTGATGACAACACAGAGGTCAGGATTTCGAGGAGGTCCTTTGATAATACCCGTTCGGTCATAACCCGTTACAAATGTGTGCGTTGCCGACACATGGGCCGAAGACGCCTGGTGGAGCGACCGAATTACCGTAAAACGGTCGGCCATCTGAGCCAGCTGTGGCAACACTTCGCAAAACTGGATTCCCGGGTGACGTGTTGATATCGCACCCAAGTCACCTCTAATCTCAGCCGGTGCCAGCGGCTTGGGGTCAAAGGTCTCAAATTGGGATGGCCCACCATCCTGCCAAAGCACAATCAATGACGTGTCATTCGCCGGTGAAGTTTGGGTCGCAGCCTCTGCCCGTAACTTCAGGACATTTGGAAGATTGAACGCTCCGACTCCTGTAATAAACTGCTGGAGAAAACTCCTGCGGCCTGACATGTACGCTCTCCTTCTTGCTGTTCGACGAATCGGTGTCTTGTCTCCCAGGCTGAAGATTTACTCCCTACCATCGTACTGCCAAATGTCCCTCACCCCAACCTGGATTCCACAAACTCCTTTGAAACACTGCTCTGCGCATTTCAATGCCCTTTCCATGCAAAGTTCCGTCCGTCATGAGGTGTTCCCTAATACTCGAAAAAAATCGTAACATCTGGAAAAATATGCCGTGATAATCATCTATCGATACACTTCCAATCAGCATACTCGCCCCTCAAGGCACGATCACGTCCTGACATGAGAAAAATACAAGCCAACAAGACCTTCCAGACGTTTCCCACTGTGTGGGATTAATGCCATTTACCGGTTCGTATCCGCGCAGTGAAAAAGCATCTGCGGGGGATTCGTCACGAACAACGGACTTATCGTCACGCCGGACGCGACTTCCGGCTGACCGATGTGTCGGGGCGTGTTGTGCACAAGATCCTGAGTCGACAGCTCACGGGCTATCTATTTTTGACCCACTATATAACAGACCCAGCTGGGGTTGCTGATCGCTTCTTCACCGATTGCCCAGACACCCGTATCTTCACCATTCTCATCTTCCTGTTCCCAGTAGACGTGACTGCGTTTGAACCCGGCTTCTTCGAGCATCTCACGTACCTCGGGAATCGTCCAGAATCGCCAGTGGTATTCAAAGGCATGCTTGATACGACTTCCATCCTTGAATCGGAAGCTGATATAGAAACTGGCATCCGAAGTAACCGGGTTAAACCGGGCCTGTTCCCAATAGTAATGAAAACCGTTTTTACCCTTCTTGATGGTTCGTTTGTCAATATGCCCCTCTGTGTAACACTCTCCTCCTCCCATCATGTCCAAAATCATCACCCCGCCTTCTTTCATATTGGCGCGGGCAATTCTGAAATACTCAACAATTTCTTTTCTGGTCTTGAAGATCCAAAAGGAAAAATTCTGTGCTGCCAGTACATCAACCAGGGGTCTGTTCTTCTTGCGCACATCCTGATTAATGAGTCGAATGCGACTTCCTGTGGCCGGATCAAGTTTCTTCAGATTGTGATCGCGTCCCCACTGCAGGGTCTCCTCACACAGATCAACCCCAACAGCCTTTCGTCGAGGATGCGATTTAACCCAACTGCAACAAACCGCGAAAGTACCACAGAAATCCTCCCGCATTGTTAACGGGGACGTACCATTCACTTCACGAAACGCCTGTTCAAAGAATTCCACTTCGTGGTCAGGAGACTGAACGGAAAGCTGGTAGCATTTGAACTTGTCGGCTTTTTCAGCCATGGTACGTTTTCGTTTTTTTGTTTTGCTGCGACGGCTCATAGTAGCCTTAATCTCCCCACCGAATAGTCCCGGCTGCAACGGTATCTTGCGTCTTTATGTCACCCAATCCATGATACCAACCCGTGCTGTAATACCTTGAACATCCATCATTCCTGTTGTTACACTCAATCGAGTGTGGTGAATGTCATGCCTAGGAAAAGTGTAATCTTTACCAACCCGTTATCACAGATCAGCACGTCTCTCAAGTTTGCAAAATAGCTTTCATCGGAAACACATACCATCTTAGGATATCCGACTGTAAGCGTAGAAAACAGAACCCCTCTTCGACACCGGAGCTTCCATCTACGCCAGTGGATAATGCGAGCGGTTCTCTGGAGCCACACCCTTCATGCATGCTCTAATCACTCCCATGATCCTGCTGATCGCCGTACTTATCCTATCTCCGGAAGCCGGCAACACAGCCACCATCGGCGAAAACACAGAACGTGCTGTCACGTTGATTCAACAGCGATGTGTAACCTGTCATGGGGGTGACGAAACGAATGCTGGCATCGATCTTTCTCCATTCAGCAGTGAACTCGACGTCTGGGAAAAACGGAGAAAATGGAACAAGATACTTCGAGTACTCGAGCACAAGCGGATGCCACCAGAGGAATCCACACCTCTCGACAACCCCACCAGAGACTTTCTAATCCAGTGGATACGCAACACCCTCACACATGTCGACATCACGCGAATCCCGCGCGATCCAGGGTTTGTTCCGATGAAACGACTGAACCGACATGAATATCACTACACCGTTCAGGACCTCTTTGGAATGTCTATCACACCGGCCAGTTCCCTTCCGATAGACCTGGTTCATGATGACGGATTTGACAATGACGCCGCAGTACTGACACTGGAAAGCCTCTGGTTTGAAAAAGCTCTGACGGCTTCCGACACGGTTATTCGATCCGTCTGGAAAGATCCCGGAGCGCTTTCACAGTTATTGTTTATAAAACCGACTGAACCTGAAACAGGAAGAAACAAAAGCCGTGTGCGCAATCGTCTGCGAAAAATCTGGGCAGCACTCAAAGAAGCCGTCAAAACAGGCGAACTCAGTGAAAAGGAAGCTAAAAATAAAATTACTGACCTGATCCGAGATTTTCGCGAGCGTAACCGCGGCAGAAAAAAAATCAAGAGGTCAGATGAGGAACATACCGTATCCGGAGAACAGGCCGCATCACGTATACTCAAACGGTTCCTGTCACGGGCTTTTCGCCGGCCGGCAACCCGTGCTGAATTAACACGATATCAAAACCTCTATCAAACAGCCGCAGAATCAGGCCGGCCATTTGAACTGGCTCTTCAGATTCCCGTTAAAGCAGCACTGGTATCCCCACGGTTTCTCCTGCGCAGCGAAACCGCAAAACAACTTCCGGATCCCTACCCGGTATCAAGCATGGAAATGGCCAGTCGACTTTCGTATTTTCTCTGGGCCAGCATGCCCGATGATAAACTTCTGGAAGCCGGAAACCAGGGGACTCTTTCTCAACTCGAATCACTCACCGGTCAGGTTGATCGTATGCTTTCGGATCAGAAAGCCAAACGCTTCTTTGAACGTTTTACCCTGCAGTGGCTCCGCATTGAAGGACTTGGGAACACGATCCTGCCCGACAAAGATCAGTTTCCGTCCGTTACCCTATCGCTGATGGACGCCATGAAAAGCGAAAGCGTTCTGGTCTTTGGAGATGTACTACGATCCAATCGTTCTCTCCTGAATCTACTGGAAAGCGATTCGACCTTCATGAACGCCGAACTGGCGGAACACTACGGTTACCGCGAGGTTAAAGGCCATCACTGGCGGAAGGTTCCCCTTCGCGATTCGACACGCGGTGGATTACTCACACACGCATCGGTGTTGACCGTATCCTCTTCTCCAAGACGTACCAGCCCGGTCTTCCGGGGAAAATGGATTCTGGATGTACTTTTGGGAGAACCACCTCAGCCACCGCCTCCGAACATCCCTGCCCTGTCGGTCGAGACCGGCCAGGCATCCGGAAACCTGAGAGCCGTGCTGGAAAACCATCGACGCGACTCTGCCTGCGCACGATGCCATGACCAAATCGATCCCCTGGGTTTTGCACTGGAACAGTACGATGCTGTCGGCCGCCTGCGTCCTGAAAAACAGAACACCACCGCCAAACTCCCCACAGGTGAGTCTATCACCGGTGTCCCGGACCTGAGGCAGTTGCTGCTGAAACAGAAAAAAGACACTTACATACGACACCTCACCGAAAAGCTATTATCGTACGCACTCGGTCGCAGACTGCGTTTCGCCGACCAGCGTCCCCTAGAAACCATTCTGAGCCAACTGAAAAAAAATAACTACAAAGCTCACACACTCATTCGTGAGATCATTGGGAGCGATCCCTTTCGAAACCGTAAGAATCCTTCCGTACAAGATCTTTCCAGATAACGATCCTATCCATGTTAAAACGATTATCCCTACTGCTTGTCTTAATCGGTCTCATCCACGTCTGCGGCCCTGACAATGGACTCCGCAAAACGTGTGCCTCACCTCAAGAAACACCTGCAAACACGCCTCAAGCTCTCGAAAAAATCAATGACTTCCCGATCAAAGAGGAAGGTGACAAACCACAGGGACAAGACAATGACGATGACGGGGGAGTGGGAGGGATCGTATGTCTCGCGGTTTTCATTTCCTGCTGGTCGCTTTTTGTTTTCCTCCGTTTCATCCGTCCCAAGAAGTTGCAAAGAAAACGAACCGCCGATCTGGAAAAAGTGGCGATGGAACTGGGAATTGCGTTTGATGCCCGAGACGAAACCGAACTAAACATACTGAGCCAGTTTCCGGACTTTCCACTGTTTGGCGAAGGGCGAGAACCAAAGACAGTGACAAACATATTTTCCGGAAATACCGCCGAGGTGCATTTTTCCATCTTCGACCATTCCTACAATACGGGACGCGGAAGACGGAGATGGTACTATCGTCAAACGGTAATCGCCATGCAGTCTGAACAACTTCAGTGCCCAGCGTTCCATCTGCGACCCGAATCGAAACGGGACATTATTGGCAGTGTGCTCCAATTTCAGGACATCGACTTCGACGATCATCCTGAATTTTCAAAGGCCTTTGTGCTCAAATCCGATGCAGAAGACGACACCCGTAAGTTTTTCGACCAAGAACTACTCGATTATTTTTCCGAACACCCGGGAATTTATTTTGAAATGACGACCGGTATGTTCCTGCTCTATCGCAAACACCAGCTTCTTAAACCTGCCCATGCCGACTGCTACCGAGATTTCCTGGAAGATGGCTACCTTATGTTTCAAGCCCTGAAAGATCGATTAGCTCGACTCTCTTGACATCGGTATCTGCTTGTCTTGACTCTGATTGGTGCTACCATGACAGACATATCACTTGCCTGGAGAACATCGAATATGCCTGTGAAACGCACCCTTGGACTGCTGGCCCTTCTGTCCGTTTTAGTGTTTACCCACAGTATCCGAGCGGAACGTCTTGTGCTTGTCGGTGCCTCTTATGGGAAAAACATACTCGCGATCACCGACACCAGAGGTGACGTCCTGTGGTCTCACCAAACCGCCGGCCCACAGCGTGGACATGCCGGCCATCACGATGTACACCTGCTTGCAAATGGAAATATTCTTTTTCATGATACCTGGACAACATTGAAGGAGATCACCCTCGGTAAGAAAGTGGTGTGGACTTACGACTCGGCCACCCGTAACGGGAACGAGAACCGGGACGTCAGCGTCCACGCCTTTGCCCGTCTGACTAATGGTCATACCATGATTGTTGAAAGCGGGGTGGGCCGTGTCATCGAAGTAAATAATAGAGGCGAACTGATTCACCAGTTTCCGCTCAAACCGGGTGGCACCCAAAACACACGATGGGTACGCCACACACCGGAAGGTACTCTGCTTGTCTGCTCGGAAGATCCCGGTGTGGTAACCGAGTATAATCAGAGAGGTGAGGTTGTCTGGGACTATCTTATTAACACCCGTGTTTATGGCGCTATTCGTCTGAAAAACGGCAATACCCTGATCGCCTCAGGCAGCGGTCATAGTGTCGTGGAAGTTACACCCGGTAAGAAAGTAGTTTGGGAAATCAAAGATCGAATACCCGGAACGCAAATCGAATTGGGATGGATGACCTGCCTTCAGGAACTTCAAAACGGAAACCGTGTCGTCGGGAACTGCCATGCCGGTGAAACCAATCCCCAGATCTTCGAAATCACCCGTGACAAAAGGATTGTATGGACCTTTGACGAATGGAAGCTGGTCGGCAATGGTCTGGCCTGCTGGCAGATTCTCAGCGACGAGCAAAGCAGACTCATCCGAAATAAACTTGCTACCTTAACCCCCTGATAAAGTACTCCTTCCCGATTCCTGCATAGCTTCCGGACAGTCGTATTTCAACCCAGTCTTCGGCTATCTTCATCCCTCATGTCAACAATAAACATCCACCGCTTCTATTACCCATCCGCGTGCGGCATGATTGCAACTGGATTGGGGCTGATTCTCTGTACAGGCATTTCGCTTGCCGAGACGGATAAAAGCCTCCTGAATTCTCACAAGCGGAAAAAACCAAACGTGCTTTTTATTGTGGTAGATGATATGGCTACCACACTGAGCTGTTACGGGGACGTGTTAGCCAAAACACCTCACATCGATCGTCTGGCGGCCAGCGGAGTACGGTTCGATCGGGCGTATAATCAGCTGCCACTGTGCAATCCGACTCGTGCGTCTGTCATGACCGGACTGCGTCCTGACCATACCAAGGTTTACGATCTCGATCGTCATTTTCGCGATTCACTTCCTGACGTGATCACTCTTCCTCAATCCTTTCAGAATGCCGGTTACCTGGCGGCCCGTGTGGGCAAAATCTATCACTACAATGTACCGGCCTCCATTGGTACCAATGGCTTCGACGATGCCCCCTCCTGGAACCTGAAGGTTAATCCCATCGGACGCGATAAATCGGAAGAGGCGCTCGTTTTTAATGCGGAACCGCATAGGAAAATCAGTGCTGCATTGAGTTGGCTGGCTGCCGATGGAAGCGACCGAGAACAAACTGACGGGATGATTGCCACCGAAGCGATCACCTTGATGGAACAGAACAGGGAGCGTCCTTTTTTTCTGGCAGTAGGTTTCTTTCGTCCTCATACCCCCTACATCGCCCCGAAACCGTATTTCGACTTGTATCCCATAGAACAGATGCGTCTGCCTTACAGCCCCGACAACGACCGGGACGATATTCCCGAAGCTGCCTTTGCGCACAATTGCCCGATCCCACACTACAACCTTGAAAAAGATCTTCTGCTACAGGCCATGCAGGCTTACTATGCCTGTGTTTCGTTTATAGATGCGCAGGTTGGCCGCCTGCTTGAGGCCCTGGAGCGTCTGGGCCTGGATGACAATACAATTGTCATTTTCTGGAGTGATCATGGATACCATCTGGGTGAACACCATGGTATCTGGCAAAAACGTACCCTTTTTGAGCAGGCTTCACGGGCTCCATTGATTATTCGAACACCCAGCGCAAAAGGTAACGGGCAAAGCTGTTCACGGATTGTCGAGTTTGTCGACCTTTACCCTACATTGGCCTCTCTGGCTCAAACACCCATACCCGAAAATCTCGACGGCCGCAGCCTGGAACCCCTACTGGATAATCCCGAGACTACATGGGATGGATTCGCCATTACCCAGATTCTCAGACCCGCCGACAACAGACTTTCGAGACCCGTTATGGGGTGCAGCATTCGCACCCGGCGATGGAGATATACCGAGTGGGCGGAAGGCCAAGAAGGGATCGAACTTTACGACCACCACTCCGACCCCATGGAATTCAACAACCTTGCCGTGAATCCTGACCGAGCGGCCCTATCGGTTATGGAATCGCTGAAGCTACGACTAAAAACACATGCATCCGGTACGATCCCGACGACTCCTTTCAATCCCAAAAGACTTTGAATCTCCGTCCGGGCCACCTCTTCCCGGATCCCGGACATTCATCGATTGCCCATGGTTAGCGTAAAAGCCAGCTGGTCATAACGCGTTCCGACCGGGCCATAACATGCGTCCAGAAACGGTTGGCCTTCTGTCATGAAATCCCGAGCGCTTTGTGCTAATTCACAACGACGAATTTACGGTCCCGGGTCGCTTGCCATGCCTTGTTGAACATGGGGTCATCCGGCTCCATCCACTCCGTTCGTACCTGGTTCATATACCCGGGGCGAGGTCCGGGTATCGAATCTCCCAGCAGTCGATTCAGAAAACGCATGTCATCCACATGATTGCCGACATTCGCATTATGCCGTGCCAGAATAACGGGACCGTTCTCATACATGATTTTCACAAGAAAAGGTTCATATTCCGGTTTAGGTATATGGGTCAGTTCTTGAAGCTTTGGTTCATCCACCGTCACTCCCAGTCCCGGACCATGTGGTACGTCAATTACACCCTCGTCGATCGGCATGGTTTCCTTCACCACGTCCTCCACCCACAATTCGGCAAGATTGACATGATCGATCGTCGCCATTCGGAACACAGAAGCTTCGTGAGCCAGGAATGCCTGATTGATATAGCCACCGCACTGCTGAAGCATAAAAGGTTTCTTAACATGGTCAGCAATTCCGGCCACCGTGATAGCACTGCCAACCGGAGCATGGCCCGCCATATGACCATCTGCATTCCCGCGTACCATAAAATCAACCGGAGCATGGTGAGACAGGATAGGCCAGTGATACTTCTGGCACAGGTATTTCCAATCCTGTGGACGATCTGATCGGATTGGATCTTCTATTCTTCCGATCACAGAATAAGGCTTTAATGCGTCCAGAACCGGCTCAATATCTTGAAGGACTCCATTCATATTGAGATCCAGATGAATCTTAAATCCTTCGGGTGCCACGGCCTGCATGGCTCGGGCTTGATCGGCTACATTCTGAACCTGATCTACATGATACTTCAGCCATCGGTAGCCGAGTGATGCTGCGTGAGTCACCTCTTGAGCCATCATTTCCGGGCGCAGAGAACAGGTCCAGGCGGCAACTGGTATCTGGTTGCGCACCTGTTCTCCCAGCAGTTTCCAGGCCGGAATTTCCAGGTATTTTCCAACCAGATCATATATGGCCATATTGAACGGAAGGTCTTTGCGAAATCCCAGAAAATCCATCGGACTGGATCCAATATAGCGTTTTTTCTGCTCGTCGGTTACACGGAACGGACCGCTCCAAGTTTCTCCTACCCCGGTTAATCCGACGTTGGTTCGAAGCAGGATAATCGAGCGCGCACGCAGGCGGTGCCCGTGATAACGAAACAATTCCTGGCGGTTGAACGCGTGCCACGGAATATAAATCTCATGTGATTCAATATCGGTAATTTTGATTCGATCCGACTTACGCCGAGCTCGATCCAGATATGTCGCGGCGCTGGTTTGTTCCGGCGACAGATACCATGCTGCAGTGGTGGTAGCCGCACTGGTCAGAAAATGACGTCGCGAGAAGAACATCAGACAAAACTCCCGAAAAAGATGAAAAAAGACAATGGAGAATAACGGGTTGTCACAATCGCTCCAAACCAACTCTGCTGGTAATACGACCCTTGTGAAGCGATAACGGTTTACACCGAACTCAAATTTCCACTCCACATAAAAGCCGCAACCATTAGCGAGACCTTTCTCCAAACATTTCCAGCAATCACACTCGTTTTCCAGAAGGGAGGTCCGGTTCCTCCCTCTTTGATCTCGCCCCCCCTTCCTGACATCGCTTTCCGCTACTCACGCCCCCCTAAGGACCGGCAGTACCGGGAACAAGGGCGGTCAGACTTTCGCCGAGAATGGACGGACACCAGTAGGTTTCAATATGCTCAATCACCAGTTCCAATCCTCGCGCGTGACTGACATAAGGCGCGTCACGAGGATCGTAAAGGGCATCGGTCAGGTCCCGGCACAACACTACATTTTTTCCCAGATACTTCTGCTGCCGTATGCCAAAGGGTCGACCCATTACACACATATTAGTGTGGACGCCCATAAGGACAATATTATGACGGCCTTCCTGTTCCAGAAAATTATAGATCTCCTGTCCCTTATCGCTGATGCCATCATATCCGATAATTTGGATATCCGGATGCTGTCGACGATCAAAGTCATCATGACGTATGGGAGTCGGGTCATCACATCCTGTAACCGCACCATCTGCTCGACTTACATCATCAACAATAGGCCATTTTCCTTCGACATCCGAATTGAGATAACACCAGTTCTGAATTTCCACCGGTGGTTTCGAATGCACTGCCTTCTGCATCCTCACACGATAAGGCGTGCCCTGATAAAACTTCACACCACTACTGGGAGCATGAATGACCGCAATACCATTATCGCGCGCAAAAGCGATAACCCGGTTCATGCGAGGCGCCATACGAGCAACTCGAACCGCCGCCAGTTTACAGGGATGATCAGACCACATGTCACAAATAATAATCGCGGTTTCCGATGCCTTCCATTCGACCGTCCTATTGATTTCGGTAACTTGATTATCCGTCTTTACACGCGACCGCTGAGGCACCTTGAGAATACCAGGGGTTTTAGGAATCCTGTGATTGCCGGCATGAACCAGGGTAGCACCCAGTCCCATTGTCGTTGCAACGCCCGCAATCCTGCCGGTGGCTTCTCTACGATTTATGAACATCGCCCACTCCGTACAAGGAAGATAAAGGCCCGGGTACAGAACCCTCCCCACACCCTTGTCTCTTCGGTGAAATTCTCTGTACTATAACCAAGTCGCTGACGATCAGAATATCGGTCACCAAGCAGAAAAGGTAGCAGAAAATCCAGCAGCATCGTGCCTGAATCCGCATCGCAACCGGTTGCTGTGATAATAAACAGAGTCCTTTCCCGCGGGCTTATGGAGTGTCATTTTGCAAGTCCGTTATACTTGACGTCTCGTGCTTCGAATCAATAGGACTTCGGAGGTTCTCCTTTTTTTCAAAAAAGGGTCAGGCCCCGACACACGAAGAAACACCACTCTCATTAAACAGAGGTCTCTGCACACATCTGTTTTCAAAAACGTCAAATGATATATTCATGCCGACCAGGATATAGAAAAGCGATATAATGACACGAATTTACAAATCGATTTTCTAAGCAGTATTCTCACTATCATGCAGACCCTTCACTCCTCTCTTCACCGCCGACAGTTCATTGGGTTAGGAGCGTTAAGTTTTTCGTCTCTGACGGCTCCCGATATGCTGAAAGCCGCTGGCGCAAAGGGAGCTGCGAAGAATGTCCTTGTCATCTTTGAGCAAGGTGGCATGTCTCAAAAGGATACCTGGGACCCTAAACCCCAGGCTGCTGTTGAACATAAAAGCCCTTTCGAGACCATTCAGACCAACGTACCTGGGGTTCATTTCACACGTTTGCTGGAGCGAACCGCCGGAATCGCGGACAAACTAACGCTTGTCCGCTGTATGACTCAACCCACTCCTGGAATCGGAAATTCACATCCCAAAGGTTCCCAGTATGTCTATTCAGGACATGCGCCTGGAGGTCCGGTGGAAATGCCGGACATCGGAAGTATTGTTTCCAAGCTGATCCATACCAAATCCAGGCACCTGCCACCCTATATTATGGTTCCAGGAACGAATGAACAGGCCGACGCAACACAGGTCGGGTTTCTTCCACCCGCTTACACGGTGTTTAAAACCGGTGGAAATCTTTCAGACCCGGAGTGGTCCGTACCCAACCTTGGACTTCTCGGAATTGATGATGACCGATTTCGAAAACGAACCGGACTGTTACACGCGCTTGATATCGGAATTGCACATTCTTCCATAGCCAAAGGCGCTGAAGCAATGAAATCGCTTCAGACACAAGCAAAAGATATGTTGACCAACCCTCTGACACGACAGGCATTTCGTTTCTCCGAAGAACCGGAAACCGTGCGCGAGCGATATGGATCGGGAATGCGTGGCCACTGTTACCTGATGGGTCGCAAGCTTATCGAAGCGGGTGTACGATTTGTGACTGTAGATGTCCGTGAACCACAACAGTCCTGGCGGGATGGTCAAGAAGTTACGTTCCCAGGTGGCAGCAACATGAACTGGGACCACCACGACGCGATCTACTCTGATTCACATACCAACGGTATTAAGGGGGGGGGCGCCGGCGCCGGACGTTACGGTATCCACACGTGGCCCATGATGGGTTCATTCGACCAGGCCTTCTCCGCTCTCATTGAAGACATGGACCAACGCGGTTTGCTGGACGAAACACTGGTTGTCTTTGCGACTGAATTTGGAAGAACACCCAAAATCAGTAAATCCCTGGGACGGGATCACTGGACGCATGCTTTTAGTTTCGCTTTTGCGGGTGCAGGTGTTCCTGGAGGTCAGGTTGTTGGTGCCACAGATAATGACGGTGGATACATCACCACTGCCAACGCCTACACGATTGAAGACTACTGTGCGACGGTATACACAAAATTGGGTCTGGATCTGCACAAACCTGTCTACACACCTGACGATCGACCGATCTTTCTGTGCAAAGATGGTGAACCGATTCCCGAAGTCTTTTAATAATGGGATATGCCCATAGCACACCATGAAAAACCTGTTCCCCATTATCCCACTCATTGTTATTTCGGCATTTGCACATTGGGCAAATGCCGAAATAACAACCCTGTCTGTTTTTCCAGAACGCGTGGAGCTTCGGTCAGCACGGTCGCGCATGCAACTGGTAGTAACGGGCATTGACCAGGAAGGAAATGCTGTCGATTTGACCCGAGAAGCAACTTATCGGCCTCATGATTCTGCCGTACAGGTAGCTTCTCACGGCATCGTAACTACCAATGCAGATGGACACTTTTCACTGGAAGTTTCCTCAGGTGGGAAGTCCGTAACATTGGAGGTTATCAGTGAAAACCAGACCGCCCTCGATCCGATCCGTTTCCGATCGGAAACGGCAGCCGTACTGACCAAACAAGGATGTAATGCGGGTTCCTGCCACGGTTCTCCTCGAGGAAAAGGTGGTTTTTCCCTATCCTTGTTTGCCTTCGATCCTGAATTGGATAAGAAAAATCTGGTTCGTAGCGGGTTCAATCGTCGAACGAACATCTATGAACCAGAACAAAGTCTAATTCTACGAAAGCCACTCCTGCAGGTGCCACACGTGGGAGGCAAGAAGCTGCGCCCCACAGATGTGGCCTACGAAACGCTGTATCACTGGATTCTCGAAGGTGCCAGGGACGATCCGGACGGAACACCTGAGTGCATCGGTATAGAGGTGTATCCGGACGCCGAACAGATTCTCCGCGCACCGGCAGTCCAGCAACAGCTGCTTGTTCTGGCTCACTTTGATGACGGCACCAGCCGTGATGTCACACGACTTGCTACCTACGATTCCTCTAGCAGTGATGTTGTTGATGCCGATCCTGAAGGATTGGTCCACGGTCAAGAACGTGGCCAAGGCGCGATTACCGTACGTTACCTGCAATATCTGGAATCTGTCTATTTCACAGTTCAGCGTAAAGTCGATGGCTTTGTATGGAAAGACATTCCGGAATACAACTACGTTGACCAGACAGTCAACAATCGCCTTAAGCTTCTTCAATATGAAGCGGGAGAGACTTGTTCTGATTCCGTTTTTATTCGACGCGTCTTTCTCGATCTGACGGGTCTGCTTCCAACCCACGCAGAAACACTGCAGTTTCTATCTGACCGGTCTCCGGAAAAACGAAGTAACTTGATCGATCAACTTCTGGCGAGCGATTCCTTCGCTTATTACCAGGGGCTTCTCATGGCAGACCTGATGCGAGTGAACCCTGAGGTGCTGACAGAGGGTCGCGCACATTTATTTGCGGACTGGATCGCTGAATCGATTGCCGCTAATCGACCCTTCGACGAGATGACCCGATCCTTGCTTACCGCTTCGGGTGACACGAAGGAAGTTGCTCCGGCCAACTACTTTGCAGCAATAACGGAAACACGGGAAACGGCAGAAGCAACGGCACAGATTTTCATGGGCTCACGTATTCAGTGTGCCCGATGTCACAACCATCCTTTTGAAAACTGGACACAGGACGACTACTACAGCATTGGTACAGTATTCCATGGGATCCAGACCGAAGGCACTTCCGTAAAACTGGCATCGAATCGAATGATGGCTAATCCCAGAACCGGTCAGTCCATGAAACCATGGGGGATGAAACCGGAAAAACTGGATCAGTTCGCTTCCGACCAACTGGTTGACGCCCGCGACGATTTTGCACATTGGCTTACCTCTTCGGACAACGACTATTTTTCAAAAGTCGAAGTCAATCGGGTATGGGCCCATCTTTTTGGTCGCGGCATCGTTAACCCTGTCGATGACTTCCGTTCCTCAAACCCCCCGTCGAACGTTGAGCTGCTGGAAGCCCTGTCACAGGATTTTGTCACTCATCAGTATGATCGCAAGCATATTTTTCGAGTGATCTGTAACAGTCAGACCTATCAGCGAACCTCTCAGACAACCTCACAAAACGAAAGGGATGAAGAACTATTTTCCCACCAGCAAGTCCGTCTGCTCACGGCAGAGCAGCTTATGGATGCCATTGGTTATCTGACCGGACAACTGACTTCGGTGGAAACAATCAACCAAGTGATACGCCAATTGCGCAATAAAGCCTCCGTGATAAAACAGGAAATACACCATAACCAGCCGGACTGGGAAGCCGAGCAACAAGATTCGCTCGCAAAGACAGCCTTTTTTCAGGGAAGTTGGTGGCATGTGGGCCCTTATGGAAAAGATCACGGTCACAAACTCAATCACGCGGATGAGGCGTTGATCAAGGCCCAACCGCCTGAAGATAATCTGATGGTAAATATTACAGATCAACCGGGAGGTCTCTCCTGGGAATGGAAAAGGGATTGGCAGTTAGGCACACCAGTTGATTTTGGGAAAAGCGGACTTCAGGTCCGTTATGTTTACACCCGGATTTATGCCAATCAACCATTACGTGTTTTGATGCAATGTTCCGCTGATGACGGCATGAAAGTCTGGCACGATAACAGGGTTGTCTTTGAAAATCCTCAACTCGAAACACCTGAAAAGAATCAAACTACGGAGGTATCACTTCACAAGGGCTGGAACCGGTTCCTAATCAAGGTAACCAATAAAGGAGGTGCGTATCGCTTCCGATTCAACCTGGAATATCTTGATGAAGGCAACGGACTCAACTTTACCCCTATTGATGTGGCCGGTTACGCGGCGGAAATACTACGAACGCCTCCCGAACAGCGAACTCTGCAACAAGGCAAGCTTCTCCGCAGTTATTACATCGAGCAAGATGGACGATTACCGAAAATTCAGAAACAGATCAGCAACAGTGGGCGCATGGATTTTGCAACCCAGCGTCCTTATCCGATCAGGAGTGGCTTCCTGAAAGCCTTTGGCCAACCGCAACGGGCATCACCATGCGTCTGTGAGCGAGAATCAGAGCCCACACTGGAACAGGCGCTCCAACTGCTGAACGGACAAACCGTTTACGAACGAGTAATGGATAGTGTCGAAGTTTTTGAAAATCTGAAAAATACTCCACTAGTCGACCAACTGTATTACACCGCTTTTTCCAGAAATGCCTCCTCGGAAGAACGCCAAGTTATTGAAAAATATCTCACTGATACAGAAAACAGAAACGACGCCATACAGGATGTGGTATGGGCCATCATCAATTCTCAAGAATTCATGTTCCAGCATTAATGCCATTCAACCATGAAACTGACTTCCACACTTTCACTGTTACTGACTTTCCCAGCCCTGGCTTCAGCGGAGGTAGACTTCCTGCGAGATGTCGCCCCTGTTCTGCTGCGTCGCTGCTCCGGTTGCCACGGTCCCCGAAAAGCGGAAGGGGACTACCGAATACATACCTTTTTGTTTCTGATGTCGGCCGGAACCTCGGGTTTCCCGGCCGTAGTACCTGGCAAACCGGATGAAAGTGAACTCTTGCTGCGTATCCGAGAAACAGACGAAAGTATGCGCATGCCCCAACAGGATGACACCTTGCCCATCACTGACCAGAAACTCATCGAGCAATGGATCCGTGAGGGTGCCCGGTTTGAAGGGGTAAGCGACCTGCCTCTTACGCGACAGCTTCCGCCACGTGATCATGCTTCTGCCCCCGTACAATACCGAATACCGATTCCCATACAGGCCGTCGCTTTTTCACACAGTGGCGACCTGCTTGCCTCAAGCGGATACCGCGAAGTCATCATATGGGACGCCGTTACCGGTCAACTGGTACAGCGAATCAATCATCTGCCTCAACGTATCCAGTCTATCGATTGGTCGAGGGATGATTCACTACTGCTCATTGGAGGTGGTGTTCCAGGAGAGTATGGTGAAGTGTCCCTGGTAAACGTCGCATCGGGAAAACGAACACGGGTACTGGCTACTTTTGAAGATATTGTAATGGACAGCAACTTTAACTTTGATCACTCGAAAGTGGCTGCGGTTTCTGCTGGTTCCAGAACTCAGGTCGTGGATTTACGCTCTGGCCAGGTGATGTGGGAATCCCGTGTCCACAGTGACTGGGCAACGGGTGTCACATTCAGTCAAGAAGACCGTTTCGTTGTAACGACCAGCAGGGACCAAACGGTGAAGGTACAGGATGCCACGACAGGAGATCTGTTCACAACCTATAACGGGCACCGAAAGCAACTGGGAGAATACATTGGCCGATTTGCAGTCTACGCTATCGAGCGGGAACCTGAAAGCGGGCAACTTATAACCGTCGGCGAAGGCAAGGCTGCTCGTATCTGGATACCCGAGCAGGCACGTGCTGAAAACGGGACCGCTGCCGATATGGAAGGCCGATTTTTCAAAAAAGGACACACCCGATTTATCGAACATCAACTGTCAAAACCAGTCCTGGCGCTGGCGATTGCTGAGGGAAACGTTTTCATGGCTGGAGCCAATGGCATCGTGCGGGTTTACCGGTTTCATGACTTCACACATCTCAGAGATCTGACTGGAAACCAAGACTGGATTTTTTCGTTGTCAGCCTCGCATACAAGCCCGTATCTTGCGACTGGAAGTTTCGACGGCATCATTCGCATATGGAACTATGAGTCCGGAACAGAGCTTCTTTCCTTCCATGCAGCACCCGGTTACCCGGCAACAGCAGAAACTCGCTCGAAGTAAAGGATGCCAATACTTAACTTACGCGTAACAATCATGCGTCCCGTCCATGAACGCCGTTGACAACCCCGGATAACGGTTCTCCGCGTAGTGCGCTAACGGTTAAACGGGCAGCTGTTTCTCGAAGTTTTTTAATCGCCTTGGGACTGCAGGATGCGATATGTGAAGAAACGACGGCATTGTTCATGCCCAAAAGGGGATGGTCGGCCGCAATCGGCTCTGGGTTGAAAACATCCAGGGCGGCCCCGCCAATTCGACCATGCTGCAGCGCCTCGGTAAGTGCATCCAGATCCACCAGATCACCACGGCCTACATTAATCAGAACGGCTCCTTTTTTCATTACCCCAAGAGACTTCTGATTGATCATACCCCGAGTTTCAGGAGTGGAAGGACAGTGAAGAGACACGATATCACTCGTTGCAAGCAACTCATCCAGACTCATTAACGTACAGCCGTGTGTCTTCGCCTCTTCAGCAGAAATGACAGGGTCCGACGCAAGAACGTTACATTTGAACCCCAGCAAGCGAGCTGTCACTTCTCGGCCTATTCTTCCCAGTCCAATGACCCCCACTGTCAGGTCAGACAGTGCCTGCATTTTTTCAAGTGATACTCCCAACCCCCAGTTGCCGTCCACAACGAACTCATTATTTGCGAGCACTTGACGCGTTGTAGCCAGAATAAACGCCAGGGCATGATCGGCTACTTCATCGATACAGTAATCCGGAATATTACACACCGGGATCCCTTTTTGGTTTGCCGTTTCACAGGCCACATTGTCATACCCGATACCATAGCGAACGATAACCTTTGCTTTTTGCATGACGCTGACAACTTCGTCATTTACTGGCGCAAACTGTGTAATCACCGCATCTGCATCCGCACAGACATCCATCAATTCAGCAACGTCTACACACTGATAGCAACTGAAATCAAAACCCGCCTCCTCAACAATGGTTTGTTCTACTTCCAGGCTGGAAAACGTATAATCGGTTACGACAACTTTAGGCATCAGTGTTGATCCTCGAATAGATGACCGGATGTTTGTGGCACTGCAGACTACTTCCTTCACTCCTGAAACGTCAGGATATCATCAGACAGGATGGGTTACATGCCACCATTAATGGTACGTTTAAGCTGCTGCAATCTTAGCAGACCGATGTTCCAGACAGGAATTCATCTCATCGATAAGACAGCTTCGGCTGATGTGGTCTTTCCTGCATACTGCAGAAATAACATTAAAAACCTCAGCCTCCACATCATGTTGAAACGCTGACATGTGACTAAACTTCTCAGACGTCCGCTCGGTCACTTTACAAGGCCGCATAACACCTGGTTAAAGAAACTCTACGGACCATAACATAGCGAAATTTTCAGTATCTTCTCATTTATACTCCGCCCTACTCTTGCAAATTCATGGTCGAAGGGGTTATAAAGGCAGAAGCTAATTGAGACTGAGTCTCAACTAGTTTCGCATCAAGCGGTCTGAACGGGTCTAATAAACCATTCAAAACGGCTACAGGAAATACTTCCACTATGAATTACCACCTGCTTACTACCCTTGTGATCCTATGCATGACTCACTCATCTTTTGCTGCAGAAGTAGTGAATGTCTATTCTGCACGACACTACGATACCGATGACGCCATTTACCAGGAATTCGAAAAGAAAACGGGAATCCAGGTACAGTTGATTGAAGGTAACTCAGACGCATTACTGGCCAGACTCAAAAGAGAAGGTAAACGTAGTCCAGCAGATGTCTTTATTACCGTCGATGCCGCTCGGCTGTTCCAGGCACAACAACAGGGGGTCTTCCAGAAAACCACGTCCGCTTTGTTAGTCAAAAGAATTCCTGAAAATCTACGCCATCCAGACGGACTGTGGTTTGGATTAACCAAACGAGCTCGCATTCTGCTCGTATCCCGAGCACGGGTTAAGGAAGGTGAAATCACAAGATACGAAGATTTAGCCAAACCGGAACTCAAAGGGCGAGTGCTGATACGCAGTTCCTCCAATGTCTACAACCAGTCTTTGCTTGGGTCACTTATTCAGGCACATGGTGAGACTGCAGCGGAAAGCTGGTGTAAGGCACTTGTGTCCAACATGGCTCGGACTCCACAGGGAGGGGATCGTGACCAGATTCGAGCAGTCGCCGCTGGTGAAGGCGATGTCGCGGTAGCCAACTCATACTATTTTGCACGCATGCTAAACGGCAGCCCCATGGACCGTGCTGCTGCCGCCAAGGTCCGTGCGGTTTTCCCAAACCAGTCCGACCGCGGGACCCATGTGAACCTCTCCGGGGCCGGCGTGGTCTCTGGAGCGCCCAATCAAAAAAACGCGGTTAGGTTTCTTGAATTCCTTGCCAGTGATCGTGCGCAGGAAGTATTTTCTGCCGGCAATAACGAATACCCCGTTGTCAAGGGCGTCAAAACGGTTCCGGTCCTGGAACGTTTCGGAAACTTCCGGGAAGATGTACTGAACGCATCTGTATTTGGACAGAACACACTATCTGCAATCCGTATGATGGATCGATCCGGCTGGCGATAAGACCATGATGTTGAAATTCGTCCAATCAGAAAACAGCCGGGCAGATTCTGTCTGTCGTTCTATTTTCTGATTGATCTATTCCCAGATACAAGGTCAAACGTGTAACGTGATTCAATTGGCCAGGGTATGGCGACTGCGATGGACATGGACACTGACCAGTCTCAGCATTGCAGCCTTTGCAACCATTCCTCTGATAGAAATCTGTCGACACATCGGTCGTGATTCTGACGGCACCTGGCAACATCTTACCGAAACGGTATTAGCAGGGTACATTTACAATACCACGGTCCTTGCTGTTGGTGTTTCAACAGGAAGTCTGCTCATGGGTGTTTGTACCGCGTGGCTGGTAACCATGTGCCAATTTCCAGGTAGACAGGTTTTACAATTTGCCTTGCTGTTGCCCCTTGCTATCCCAACCTATCTGCTGGCCTATGCGGCAACTGACCTTCTCCAGTTTTCTGGACCTGTCCAAACCCTGCTAAGAGAGACCTTCCACTGGACCAAAGAGGATTACTGGTTTCCCAACATTCGATCCCTGAGTGGGGCGATCACCATACTTAGCCTGGGGCTTTACCCTTACGTCTACCTGGCATCACGCACGGCGTTTCTCGAACAGTCCGCTTGTGTTCTGGAGGTCAGTCGAACCCTCGGTGTTGGACCCTGGTCCAGTTTTCTGCGTGTGGCATTACCGTTAGCCCGCCCATCGATTGTAGCTGGACTCTCATTAACCGTCATGGAAACACTCGCTGAATTCGGCGCGGTTGACTACTGTGCTGTTGACACCTTTGCTACGGGCATTTACCGAACCTGGATGAGTCTGGGGTCACTTACCGCTGCCGCTCAGCTTTCAGCTTGTCTGCTCGGAGCAATTCTACTGCTGCTGATCATAGAGTCCGCAGCACGGCGCAAGCTCCGATTTCACCATGCGACATACCGGTACCGAGAACTCGCTCTTTTCAAGTTACGCCCCCCAATGGCTCTCCTGACATTATTGTTCTGTTGCGCACCGGTTCTGTTTGGTTTTGTCTTTCCTGTCATCCTATTCATGCTGAAGAGTTTTCGAAATGGAGATGAACGAGCCCGAGAAATATTTCTGGAACTGGGTCAAAACAGTCTTATCGTTGCTGCACTGGCGGGACTTGTTGCAACGTGCCTGGCGTTGATCACGGCCTACTGCCGCCGTATTCAGCCAACTCCTGCAGTCAAAGTTGCGACTCGACTCTCTGGTCTCGGCTACGCAATCCCAGGGGGAGTCATCGCCATTGGTCTTTTCGGTCCCTTGTCATGGATTGAAGAAAACATCGACAAAGGAGCAGATGAACTATTCGGGTGGAGTCCAGGTTTCTGGCTGACAGGAACCATGGTGGCACTCATAATCGGTTATCAGACTCGTTTTCTGGCTGTTGCGCTAAGTATGATCCAAGCAGGACTGACACGTATTCAAAGTACACTCGATGATGCATCCTATGTTCTCGGACGTTCTCCCGGGCGTACACTCGGCCAGGTCCATTTTCCTTTGCTGCGAGGCAGCCTGCTTTGTGCTGCCCTGCTGGTCTTTGTCGACACACTCAAAGAATTACCCATAACCCTGATTCTACGTCCATTCAATTTCGAAACTCTCGCCGTACGTGTCTATCAACTTGCCTCAGACGAGCGACTGGACGAAGCCTCCAGTGGTGCGTTGGCAATCATTATGACTGGATTGATTCCAGTCATCATACTCTCACGTCTGATGTCCGTATCACGGCCCAGTCTCAATCGCACCAATAAGCCGTTACCATGAATACCCTTCATAACCAACTTAAGATCTCGTCCATCTCTCATTCCTATGGAAAACTGGAAGCGGTTCGTGACGTTAGTTTGACCATTGATCCCGGTATCGTACACTGCCTGCTGGGCCCTTCCGGAAGTGGAAAATCAACACTTTTAAGAGTGATTGCAGGACTGGAACAACCTGTTTCTGGTACTGTCACTATTGCCGGAATTGACGTTAACGGACCTCATCTTCTGGAAAAACCAGAAAACCGATCTGTCGGATTCGTGTTTCAGGATTACGCTTTGTTTCCCCATCTCAATGTGCTGCGCAATGTTCTATATGGGATGCCCGGAGCAAAACGGTCGGAACAGCGAAAACATGCTGCTCAGTTGCTGGAACGTGTTGAAATGGCCGGTTACGAGTCTGCTATGCCCCATACTCTTAGCGGTGGACAGCAACAGAGAGTGGCCCTGGCCCGGGCCCTGGCCCGTAAGCCATCTGTGATGCTTCTGGATGAACCCTTTTCCAGTCTCGATGCCCGTTTGCGCACAGAGGTTCGAGATACAACACTAAGAGTACTGCGTGAAATGAATGTCGCTACTCTGCTGGTAACTCATGATCCACGAGAGGCGATGGGAAGTGGAGACTGGATCAGTGTGATACGCGAGGGAAAGCTGATTCAGACGGCAATCCCGGAGGACCTCTATTTTCGTCCAGTCGATCAGGAAACGGCTGAAACATTCGGAACCATCAACCGCTTACCCGCTACACAGCATGAACGTGACTTGCTGACTCCCAGTGGGTCAATCAATCCTGACACACTCCCCTGTGACTCGGATGGATTCCTTTTAATACGCCCGGAACTTCTCGAACTTCATTCCCCCGGAAACCCGGTGTCGTCAATCTGGACATCTGGTGTCGTCGTGCAGGTTGATCAGGAAGGCGGAACCAACTTAGTCACGGTTCAAGTGAAAGACAAGAGCCGGTTATACGCACGCTGTCTCGCTCCCACATCCTGGAAACCAGGAAATCCAGTCCAGATCAAAATCAATCTGTAAACATCGACGCCCTCTCACCAGACTGCCGTTGCCGCAACACCTACGACTTCCACCCTCTGCTCAACTAAACTGGATCGCGTAAAGATCGGCATCACGAAGTGTGATACGAAGTCGAACTGGTCGACCCGCCAGTTGAGTGACATCTGGAGACCCCTTCCATGTGACCGTTCGATCCAGTTCGTTACCAAATGTTTCATCAGCATCGTCAAGTGTAAATCCCTTTATTGGTTGACCGCTTGCCGTTTGCATCTCAATCTTAAGGGTCCCGGCTGCGGAAGTTGCAAAATTCACATGCAGCCTCGATCCCTTAAACAGGACAGGGCGCGTCACAACCTCACCACCTTCAAACGGAGAGCTCACGGAAACAAAACCATCCATACGGAGCGTATGACGTGTCAGCTTTGCGCCTTCACCATGCCAGTTTCCGGAACTTGCATAAAAAGACAGTTCATCCGGTGCTCCCGGCAACGACGAGCGGGTTGTAACCATGTTCAGAGCCACCGCGTTGTGCGCATAATACCATGAATCAGGACGCTGAATACCGGGAGCCAGAAATGCCTCATTACAACGGTTGAAAAGGACTCCGTCCCGACTGGCCATGATCTGAGTTTCCGTAATTGCCGTGCCATAACGAATATGGGCTGCCGAACGAAGTTCCCGTTTTTCCAGATCCGGCAGAGCTCGCATAGAAGGACTCCATCCTCGCTCTACATAACGCATTGGAAACCCCAGCAGGATATGCGGTGCACGGAAGTACGGTACAATGTTGTTGGTATACATCTGCTGATCTGGAGAATCCGTGTACTCGAGATCATGCTCACCCCTCCAATCAATCAGGTCATCTGACACCGCTGTCCGAATAGCCCGTATACCGGCAGGCTTCCAGTTGTCCGCTTCGGTAATCCCTTCCGTAAAGTAGCGCCAGTAAGCACGATATTTCTGGATCGTCGGGTCCCAGAATCCCGTATTGGCAGAATCAAAAGCCCCATTGGTAATGACCGCCTGGTCCTGTGACTTTTTCCAGTGAATGCCGTCTGGAGACTGGAATAACAACATTCCTCCGTCCCGCTTTAATCCACCAAAAGCCTTGAATCGTTCCCTATCCGGACATCCCGGCCGCCGATCCAGAAACGGGCTGAAATTGTGACTTCCCGGTCCTTGCCAGACTATGTTGTTTTTCGAAGAACCATCCTGTTCATGAAGCCCGAGAACCGGTTTTTCCCAGTGGATTCCGTCGGTACTTTCCGCATAACATGTCACTTCCTGATTGGTTGGCTGAATCTTATTGTTAACCAGGTCAAAATTATTTCCCCGATAATAAAGACGATATACGGAACCGTCTTGAATAACGGTGTGATAACCAGACGCCGTTCCTTCCCAGGGACGATCATGGTGTATCACCTGTTCACGGGCAATCGGATGATGAAGTTCAAAGGCAATCTTGCCGTGAGTGTGTTCGATTAGAAAATCATCCAGAAATAATTCCCGTCGTGTGCCCATAGCGTATCGATCAAATGACATTTTTCCTTTACTGCGCGCCGGAACATACGTTGCGTTGGTGGTAGCGGCCGCGGTGATTGCAGCTGTGACAAATTGGCGTCGATCCAGTGTCATAAAAAACATTCCTTTTACTTAAGTTAAATGAATTGGCCCAAACATCACCTTCTCACAACGAATCTGAGTTAGAACTACTGCTTACCAACCATTCCTGTTTGGACAGATCACATATATTTGTGCACAAAACAACTGAGCCCTCACGTAAAACCCTGTTCACTTAAATGTGGCCCTCTTTCGACACTCTAATCCTATTCGCAATAGGGGATTCCCGTCTTGTTCAGAAAGTGGAAATCAAACGGTCTGATTGCGCTCGTACTAAACTCGGCGTCCACTGTATTGTGACGGTACAGTAAGCCCGTTTCACAAACGAGCCTGTCTATTCATTCGATTATCCATTCGGGCAAGATTCCGTCACCGGTTGCTTCACCCTCCAGAAGCCAGGACAAGTTGAACCGGGCAACGGTCGAACCACCCTGCGGGCCTCCTTCAAAATTCAGATATATCCAACCCGCACTGGAAGTCTGTGATCTTCCGGAAGCCAAAGAAGAATAGGCGAATCGTCCTTCATAAACCAAACGCTTGACCGGCCAGGTGCTGCCTCCATCGAAGCTGGCCCAAACCGTTCCGTGATCACGACCGTTTTGGCTGTCACAATTACTGTAAATAAGAATGTCCCTGTTGCGAATGGGTAATCGCACCAGGCCCCCCATACAACCGTAATTGGTATTCTGTGGCCCATCAGGCAGAACGTCTACAATTGCCCAGTCCTTCCAGGTCTGTCCCCCATCCTCACTCCAGGCACTGCGTCGGCGGGTGTTTTTCGGCCGCTTATCCCAATGAACCCGAGAGTTGTAATAGATGCGTCCATCTGACAACTCCACCACTGCGGCTTCACCGGTCCCCATTTCTGGAAACGGATCGCTGGTATGCCAGGTACTCCCATGATCATCGCTGTAGACCGCTGTCGTATAATGATTCGGCCATTCCTCACGACTGTTTCGTTTGCCGTAATAGCGAGCTGGACGCAACAACCGACCATGATGCTTGCCATGTCTCAGCGTGATACCATGCTCGTTCATGTGCATCGATGGCACCTTACCCCGTATGTCCGGATAGATCGAAACGTCGATAGCTTTCCAGATCCTGCCATCATCACGGCTACGATACACTGTCAATGGGGCCGGCGGATGTCGGGCCTCCACAAACACAAGTATATCACCGGAAATCTCATCGATCGTGGTTCCGCCACCATGAATACCAGACTCTGCTATCGTAATGACCGGTTGCCAGCTGACACCACCATCCTCACTGCGTCTTGCCCGCACCTGATGTGTACCCCACGTCACCAGAACCGTTCCCGAACCGGTCACTACGATATTAGGAAACCGTTCCGACTCAAAAATTTGCTGGATTTCCATTTGTGGGGCGTCTAGGAACGCCTCCACTCCCCCTTCTTCCGAAAGCTGGCCAGCAATGATATATGAGGGTAAAACCAGCGAGACAAACACCATGACGGTGGCGGACATATCCAATTTCATAACATTGGTTGTACCGTTTCCACGGCACGACTTTCTTTCAGGAAAGAACAGGTTGGTAATGCAGCTATTTCAAATGCTGCTTCCACCCAACAGGCTGTGTCCAGGCTTGCTTAAACGGGCTTTCCGTGGTCGGATTTTCAGGAACCTTATCGCTGGTAATCGTGGCTCGGACATAGAGTTCCTTTCCTGTTAACTGAAAGGTCGCTGTCAGTCCTTCTACCGTGGCAAAAATCTTTCCAACATCTGCTGAATAATCCTGCGTTTCGCTGTTGATTCGTGGCGTAGTAGCCGCGTCAAAGTCGATGGGAGTACCCCTAAAACAAGTGGTAAACTGAGCGTCTCCATCCGGTTCTATCTCGATGCGTATCTGTTGCTGCTTTTCATCGAAAAACACGGACTTCAAAGTAACTCCAGTTGATGAATAAAAATCACCTCTTTTCATTGCGTTTACGATTTTCTCCGGAGTCAGGTGTCGAGCCCGGACCATGATCCACCCACGTCCCGGACTCGCGTTGGTACCACCGTGGTAATGGTGACTGTCATCGGTTGCAAGACCATACAGTGGCGGTGCTTTAAATTTGTGGATACGCAAAGTGCTGGTTATGTCCCAAAGCGTCTCCAGACTATGCCGTGTCTCACTACCCAGATCTCCATCGTCTTCGACTCCGTTATGAACTTCAAAAAATTCGTCCAGCACAAGCGCTGCCAAGTCCTCTGCAGAAATACCGGTATTACCCAGATTGGGATGATTAAGATGGGGAATAATGGTTCGACCAAGCTGCCGTGCCTGTTCCGCTACAGCACGAAGGTTATTTTCAATCGTTTCCCGCACATTGGATCCACCCTGTGGTTCAATTAACCGACCAATATTAGTTGCATTAATATGAGCTCCCTGATCGGTAATTTCTTCTGATTGAAGCATCAGAAAAGCATCGTTTCTTTCCACCAGGTGTTTAATCTCTGAAAGTGGCTTAAGTCGAACTTCAAATGTACCCTGCTCCCGGTTACCCCGGGTCTCCACC
>CAXEIY010000263.1:0-54222 GCA_963996245.1 uncultured Planctomycetia bacterium
AAGAAAAGTTCCCGTCAGATTGATGTCGATGACACGATTCCACTCCTCGATGTCCATCATATGCACCGGTCCTCCCCCGGCTACACCTGCGGCATTGACCAGAACATCGATTCGACCATTCTGTGCGGCCAGAGCAACAAACTGCTTGACCTGATCCTGGTTACGAATATCACAGGAGATTTGGGTAATCTTCCATTCATCAAATGTGGTTTCATTTTCCGGGATCAATTCTCGGTCAGCGACATAAACCCGGGCACCCTGTTGTGCAAGAAGCACTGCCGTAGCACGACCGATTCCCGATGATCCGCCGGTAACCAGCGCAACACGACCACTTAAACCCTTTTGTTGATCCTGATAGTCCATTATCATCCGCCCATCTGTCAGAATGCTCTGGAAACAGAACGTGTTTTTTCATTCGGCCGTAACATATGGTGACCAATCACCTTTTTCTATTGCCCGCGGTTCCATTTGTCCTGCATCGTTTTACGGACAGGCCGTTAGACAGTCAAACGCACACTGAATCAATCCTCAATCGGCCAGTCAAATGCTGCAGTAAAACCTCCGTCGACATAAAGAATCTGCCCCGTCATGAAAGCCGACGCAGCAGATGCAAGAAAAACAGCCGTTCCCACCATATCCTCCGGTTCTCCCATTCGACGCTGTGGTGTATTGGCCAATCCCCACTGTTTCATATGAGGTTCTGACCAAAGTTTACGTGTCAAATCAGTAAGAACAAATCCCGGAGCAAGCGCATTAACACGGACTCCGAAAGCTCCCCACTCCGAAGCCAGAGCGCGCGTCATATGTCCCATTCCAGCCTTACTGACAGCATAGGGCAAAACATTTTTCAGAGGCTTGTCGGTGTTAAGTGAGGCAATATTGATCTGACTTCCAGAACCACGTTCAATCATCAACCGTCCAACGGCCTGGGAAAGCAGAAAAGCACCTTTCAGGTTGATATCCATAATAAAGTCATAATCTTCTTCGGTTACCTCCAGACTCGGTTTACGACGGTTCACACCAGCTACGTTAATCAGCGTGTCGATCTGACCATGCTTTTGCTGTATCTGATCGACCGTCTGCTGAATATCGTCCATTCGGGAAACATCACAGACTATCGCCTCAGGCGTCAGCGACGTCTGTCCGAAGGTGTCCAGGGCTTTCGTTAGACTCTCGGAATCGCGGCCTGTAATCACCACCCGGGCACCACGTTGAACGAACGCGGAGGCTATTGCCTGACCAATCCCACGACTCCCACCAGACACCAGTACAATCTGGCCTTCCACAGCAAATAACGGATCCGACATGATCTATCACGCTTTCTCACAAGGTAGTAACCGGAAAACTTTAGCAGCGACGCATTCTCTGCGATACCCTCTAAGCGCGTCAAGCAACGCAACCCAATAGACAGATATCTTAAATTCATCTGAGTAGGCTACTAAACAACCCAAGGGGTGTAAAAATCACGCATCCGGAAGTCTCGCTTCAAGCCTTTCAAGACGTTCGGATATCTGTTGAAGGTAAACAATTATTATCGCGTGTGTTAACTGGGCATCAATGCCGACCGGTGACTCCGGATGACTGATCTTGCCGATAATCTCTTCGTAATCACTCCTGGATCTGGACATAGGGCTGTCGTTCACGCGAAAATCCCTTCCAATATGAGGTGCTAATCCACTCCTGAAGACAGCACCGTCCTTCTTAAACAGACCCATCGTCCATTGAAAAACGGACTTTATAACACACCTTCAGGTTGCTAACCCAAGAATTGTAACGGTAAACGTACAGCGTAACTACTCACGTGTCTCCCATGAAGATCCCTCATCGCCCTTAAAGATGACGGTTGCAAAAGAACCTCCGCATCAACAAGAAGCGAGCCTCAAAAAGCAGGACCACTGAATGCGGACTGCTTCTTCCCCGACTGGAGAACCCCTAGAGTCATGCACACCAAGATACTGGGTACCCCCTGACCTATAACAGCTTGACGAACGGCGACCGCATTTCTACAGTGATCTGCCACCAGCAGAATGCGGCATGTACCACCATTATGCACCTTGCGATCTTATTCGAAGTGCTTATGGAAACCATCCCTTCTTTGACGACTTACTATTCCGCTACTTAACACTTTGCACCAGCTCCATGACTCGCGACGGTCACTATCAACAGATCCTTGATCAACTGGAACCCTTGCGTTCTCGCCTGATTCATCACCCTGTTTACCAACAGATTCACAACTTGGACTGTTTACGTGTTTTCATGCAGCATCACATTTTTGCCGTATGGGATTTCATGTCCCTGCTCAAAGCACTTCAGCAGCAACTCACATGCGTTTCGCTACCCTGGACACCTCCCGAAAATACGTACCATGCTCGCATGATCAATGAAATCGTCCTTGCCGAAGAATGTGATGAAAACTCGACAGGAGGTTTTAGTAGCCATTTTGATCTCTATCATAATGCCATGAAACATTGTGGTGCCGATACTGGTCCGATTGATTATTTTGTTGAATCCATTCGCGACGGGAACTCTCTGGAGCAGGCGTTTCGGTCATCCCGTCCTCCCAATGCAGTTGTTCCCTTCATCCACACAACCTTCGAAATCATCAACCGCCATGATCTATGTTCCATCGCGGCGATGTTCACTTTCGGACGTGAAAATCTGCTGCCGGATCTTTTTTCACAGATCGTCAAAGAAATAAACGCGCAGGAAAAAGGTCAACTCCGTGACTTCCAATATTATCTTGAGCGACACATTGAACTTGATGGCGACCATCACCAGCACATGGCCATCGCTTTAATGAATTCGCTGTGCGACGACGACCCCCAAAAATGGCAAACCGCCAGAAAAACTGCTGTTCGGGCACTCGAAGCGCGATTGTCACTCTGGAATGATGTCAGCTGCCTGTTTCCATAGACAACCGGCATCGACTTCTCGTTCCGGAAACACGATGAAAAAATCGATCTCAAGGCTGTCGTGAAGCACACTTTGTTTCTCAGCCATTCTTGCCTGATAAAACGCCCCCTCCTGTTTCTATTGTTTCTGGATTGTTATAATTCACTGAACCATGACAACCATTCCCAGCTGAAACAGGAAACACCATCGTGCCTTCAATGCACATACTGGAAACCCTGATTGTGTTATCGCTTCAACTGCCGGCTTTGATGCATGAAGTCTCCGATCCGCACGCGGTTCTTCAGGAAGTAACCCCTCTTGGAAAACAGGGATTACTGAATACTGAATACATTTATCCCATTGATAGTAAACCGACACCTCAGTGCCATGCATCAACACTTGTTCAAACTTCCGAAGGCCTGGTTGCTGCCTGGTTTGGTGGTACCCATGAAAAGCATGAAGATGTTGGAATCTGGGTTTCTCGTCACCGTGACGCACGATGGACTGCCCCGGTTGAAGTTGCCAATGGTGTCCAGTCGCAGAATCAGCGATACCCCTGCTGGAATCCGGTACTGTTCCAGCCCAGGCACGGTCCCCTGATGCTGTTTTACAAAGTCGGCCCCACTCCTGACAGCTGGTGGGGCATGCTGATGACCTCAACCGACCATGGAAAAACCTGGGGGAAACCTCGTAAACTCGGTGAAAATGACAGGATCGGCCACCTCATTGGACCGGTCAAGAACAAGCCTATCCAGTTGGATGACGGTTCCCTTTTGTGTCCTTCCAGTACCGAGCATCAGCAATGGCGGATTCACTTTGAAATCTCCCAGGATATGGGACAGACCTGGCAGGTCATCGGCCCCATTCATGAAGGTAAACACTTTGAAGCAATCCAACCGAGTATCCTTGTGTATTCAAACCAACATTTACAGATCCTTTGTCGTACACGTCAGGGTGTAATCGGACAAAGCTGGTCGACCGACGCAGGAAGAACATGGAGTCTGATCACAGCAACTTCCCTGCCCAACCCCAACGCCGGAACCGATGCGGTAACTCTTTCCGACGGGCGGCAGCTGCTGGTCTATAACCACACGAAGCGCGATACTCATCGTACCCCCCATGGCCGACAAATGCTCAATATTGCCATTTCCCGGGACGGCAAACACTGGCACCCTGCCCTTACCCTGGAACGTAGTGACGGCGAATTCTCGTATCCGGCCGTAATCCAGACGCACGACGGGAAAATCCATATCACATATACCTTTCGACGAGTCACCATCAAACATGTCACCATCGATCCCACTCGAATCGGAGACTGAAAACACCACGATGACGAACGATATTTTACGTGAATGAAACATATTTTCCCGTTTCAAGCGTGTATCACATGAGTTGCCACGGGATACCGTAATGCCCACAATAATGAAATCACATTGATTCTTCCTCTCTGTATCACGAGAATAAAGGGAGTCCGTTCCACAAATAATCTTTATCTGCAGCAACATGGAAACGATTCCTGTGGCATCGAAACAAGCTCTTTCAACACTAGACCGACGGCAATTCCTTCGTCTCGGCTTAGGTGGGTTCTCCAGTCTCTCGCTGTCAGGTTTATTGCAGCAGCGAAACGCATTAGCATCCACGAAAGGGAAACATCCCAATACGGCAATCATTCTGGTTTGGCTCCCGGGTGGTCACAGCCATCTCGAAACCTACGACCCCAAACCACTATCTTCCAGCGACTACCGAGGACCATACCAGACAACCGATACCGTCGTTCCGGGCATACAGCTCTCTGAACTGCTCCCCCATCATGCCCGGGTTGCAGATCGGTTTACCATCCTTCGTTCCATGGTTCATACCGGTTTCTGCCACCAACAGGGAACCCACCAGCTGTTAACCGGATTCCCTGAAAGAGTCCTGCGTCAGAAACCACTGTATCCAGACGTTTTTGCGGTCACACACAAACTGCGTTACGACAGCAGTCGTCGCATCCCGAATTATGTCGGTGTTGCACCGGTCAATTACTCGGGCCCCTCATATCTTGGAAATGCCTGTGAAGTCTTTTCTGTAACGGGTGACCCTAATTCGGACACCTTTCACGTGCCGAACATCCAGGGACAAAACCTGGCATCCATGGCAACACTCACCCGGCGTATCGGACTGCGCAAGCAACTGGACCACCTGAAAAAGAAAGCAGATTACCTGAACAAAATGGACGCCCTTGACGAATTTGAAACACAGGCATTCAATATTCTGACCGGCAAGGAAGCCACCGAGGCATTTGACCTGGGAAAAGAAGAAGACTCCACACGCCAGCGATATGGCCGTAACCGATGGGGACAACAGTTATTGCTGGCTCGAAGACTGGTCGAATCGGGTGTCGACCTAGTCACTGCACAACTGAGTGGAAGTTTGTGTGGCGGTGTGGGGAACTGGGATGACCATGCCGTGAACGCCAATTGTTTTGAAGCGATTCAGTATCGCCTCCAATTCATGGACCAGGCGGTCGCTGCACTCATTGAAGACATCTACGACCGCGGACTGGACCAGCGCGTAATGGTCGTAGTTACCGGTGAGTTCGGACGTACACCACGAATCAATTATCAGAAGAGCACCGGGAAACGGATTGGCAGTGCGCCTGCTGGTACCGTCCAACCAGGCAGGGACCACTGGCCAAGGGCTACTTCCATCCTGTTTGCAGGTGGTGGTATGGACACGGGGAAGATTGTTGGCAAAACCGACGTACGTGGAGAAGACGCAACCGATCGCATTGTCGGACGGGGTGACTTTGTAGCCACTCTCTACCGTCATCTCGGTGTCGACTTTCAGAACACGGCTTTTCCCGATTTCTCAGGTAGACCGATCCCTGTCATGCTCAGCGATGGAAAACCGGTCCCGGAGCTGGGCCCTGCCTGAAAGCTGTATCAGAAGGTTCACTTGCGAAGTGTCGTATTCGCAACACATCTCCCGTACTGGATTGGATCCTGTATTTTTCAAGCCACATTTGCAGGATGCTACTCCTCTGAGTCGCTGTCTAGCTTGAACGCCAACTGACTCTTTTTCCCAGCGCGAACGGCTTCACAATGCTCTTCAAAATTCATCATATCCAACAGGCTCTTCCCCTGCGACATCTGCTTGAGCATGATAGACTCCATTCTCTGAATCTGCTCTGCAACCGGGATCAACCGAGACCATTCCTCGAGCGTAGCAACGATTAACCCATCATCATCACCAAACAGAATATCTCCCGGACTCACGCGCACCCCACCGCACAAGATCGGCACCTGGGTATCGTAAAGTGATGTAGTGGTACCTGCCTGAGCATTAATTGATCTTGCATAGTAGGGTAGATCCAGTTGTGTAATGGCCGCTGTATCGCGACACGGACCATCCACAACAATGCCGGCTAAGCCTTTTCGCAGCGCCTCGGTAGGAAATAATTCTCCTGCTAAGGCATAACGACTTTGCTGACTATCGATCACCAGGACTTCACCAGCCCGGGCATCCCGAAGCGCTTTGATGACCGTAAGAAAATCTTCATAACAGCTTACGGTATGGGCAAGCCCGACCAGTTTCAGCCCCGTTCTAATTGGCCGAATAGCAGGATCAACCACTCGTAGTTTTTCGATCCCGGAATCCTGTGATTTCAACAATTTACTGGCATCGCATATGCACGCCGTATCCAGATTCATTAATTGCTCACACAATGTTTCCATTTTCATTCATCCGGGTCCTCTTTTGAATGCGTTCGTCGATCATGACTAAATGGAATCATCCTTTTTATAATGAAACCTGGACTGCTGCAACCAACAAACACCAGGCTCTTTCCAGATCATTCCTGTCAAAAAAACAATCTATGAAAACAGATGCCTGATTCCATCTATCCGGATACACCTGTAAGGGTGACCTGTGTCTCAAGCGTGCGTACCTGATCTAGTCTCGCTATACTGATAATCAGGCACGTACAGAGACTTCAGAATGAAATAGACACCCACTCAATACGACGTATGTCACAACCCGGAACACCGCACATGAAAATTGCCTGGTTTCACTACCTGCCGTACAGCCTGTTTCTCTCGATGGTCATTGTAGTTTTTGCAGAGCAATCTCTAATCGCTCAGAATGCAAAGGACCTCTGGTCTTTTCAGGTCATCACTCAATCCGATCCTCCTCGTGTCAAACACACTGACTGGCCACAAAATCCGATAGATAATTTTGTTCTGAAAAAACTAGAAAACGCTGGAATGAAACCCGCACCAGCTGCCACTGATCGTGCGTTGATTCGCCGTGCCTATCTCGATCTGATCGGACTTCCTCCGAGCCCTGAAGAAGTGACTTCTTTTATCAATTCCATAGCCACGCACGGGTCGGTTGACGCATTCAAGAGCGTAACCGAACGATTACTTGCCAATCCTCACTATGGAGAACGCTGGGCCCGATACTGGCTCGATCTCGTGCGATATGCAGACAGTAATGGATACGAAATCGATGGTGAAAAGCCACTGGCATGGCAATATCGTGATTACGTCATACGGGCATTCAACAGCGACACTCCCTACGACCGTTTTATACTGGAACAACTGGCAGGAGACGAACTCGACAATGCAAGTCCGGAAACCGTGATTGCAACTGGTTTTTACCGAATTGGCCCCTGGGATGCGGAACGGGGAGCATCGGTTCAACCCAGTGAAGTGATCGAAGAGCGATACAATGAGCTTGACGACATGATCCGTACTACTTCACAGGTATTCCTAGGTCTCACCCTGGGTTGTGCCCGATGTCATGATCACAAGTTTGACCCGCTCACCGCACGCGATTATTACAGCATGCTCGCCGTTTTCAATCCACTGGTGCGCCCTCGTAAAGGCCGTACGGAACTGACACGTCCGGCCGTCCCAGCTCGATTTCGTGCGATAAAACAACAGACCGATAAACAGATTCTTGCACTGGACACTCGTATCCAGACACTGATTCAGCCGCTCCAGAAAGCAGTCCTGAATTCTACAAAGACTTCTCTACCCAAGGAAGCAATTGACGCCTTTCGTGAAGTGCCGGACGCACGCAGCGATGAACAAAAAAAATTGATCGACCAACATAAAGAAACACTTCGCCAAGAGGTATTCAACACCTTATCGGAACCAACCTTCGCATCCCGAGTCCTCCCCGATACGATCATCGCCCAGATCCGACAATCCCGAAAAGAACGTTCCAAACTGGCAGAACGTTTTCATTTTCCCGAAGGATATTTCCTCCTGGAATCGTCACCCGATGCCCCGGTTACACACATCCTGACACGTGGTAATCCCAAACAACCGGGCCGCGTCGTAGAACCTTCCGTTCCCGAATCACTGGTCCAACAACAACCGCTGTTTGAAAGTCCTGACTTGTTTACAAGTCGCCGTCGTTTGTCACTTGCACGATGGATCACAGATCCACAGAATCCTCTCACCGCTCGAGTCATGGTAAATCGTGTATGGCAATATCATTTCGGACAGGGACTCGTACGTTCCCCCAGTGATTTTGGAAAACGCGGAAGTACTCCAACACATCCCAAGCTACTGGACTGGCTGGCCGGATGGTTCGTTCATGAAGCAGAATGGTCATTAAAACAACTGCATCTGCTGATCATGACAAGCCGCACATATCGCATGAACAAACAATTGGTTGAGGAATATGACCGCCAAGATCCAGACAACAATAATTTATGGCGTTTTCCCTATCAGCGTCTCGATGTAGAAGCGATCCGCGATTCCATGCTCGCTGTAAGTGGACAGCTAAACCGGACGCTATATGGTCCAAGTATGTATCCAGAAATTCCCGACGAGGCACGAGAAAGTGGATATGATCCGGGCGCTGCATGGCAACCGTTTCACGAACGCAAAGCCTCTCGACGGACCATTTACGCGTACGTCAAACGTACACTCATCGTTCCGTTACTGGATACTCTCGATTTTTGTGATACCACACGTAGTACAGCCCGTCGAGACCTGACCATTGTGGCACCCCAGGCACTGGAATTACTTAACGGTTCTTTTGCCAATCGGCAAGCCGCTCACTTCGCAGACCGACTGATTCTAGAAGCCGGAAGCAACATAGACCGACAACTTGAACTTGGATTTCGTCTTGCCTTGACACGCGAGGTACGTGAGGGTGAAAAAGAAGTTTTGAAACGATTCCATCAGGAACAGTCGATTGAAAGAGCATTAGATGGCACCCAATCGGAAAAAGAGACACGTCGCCAGGCACTGATTCAAGTCTGCCGTATTATTTTCAATCTCAACGAATTTGTTTACGCTGACTGACCGTTGTACTAAATCAGATCCAACCGTATGCACCTTTCCCTACTTGATCATTCAGGAGCATGGGCCAGCATGTCACAACAAACCACTCAGTATCTGACCAATCAACCCCCCTGCCGCAACACCCGACGTGCTTTTCTCTGGCAGTGGGGCGGAGGCTTTGCGACCCTTCCACTGATTGACCTCATGACCGCCGACAAGTTTTTTAGTTCCCCCGCTACGGCATCAGAAGTTAACCCTAAACCAGACCATTCCATCCATCAAACACCACACTTTCCCGCAAAAGCCAAACAAGTCGTTTTTTTCTTTTTAAACGGTGGTCCCAGCCAGGTAGACACTTTCGATCCCAAACCTGCTCTTGAAAAATTTGCAGGGGATCCATACCACGGTGATCTCCAAATTGGGTCCAATGGAAGGGCCATTGGTCATCTGGCGCCCTCCCCCTTTCCTTTCAAAAACCACGGACAAAGCGGCCTGGAAATCAGCAGCCTGTTCCCGCATCTAGCACGATTTGCAGATGATCTCTGTGTCATTCGATCCATGTACGCTGACACGCCGACGCACAGCCCCGGAATTCTTCAAATGAACAGTGGAAGCATCGTGACGGGAAAACCGAGCCTGGGGGCCTGGGTGAACTACGGACTGGGTTCACTAAACCAAAACCTTCCCAGCTATGTTGTGATGACTGACCATCGTGGAGGCCCCAGAGGTGGGGCCGCCGCATGGACGTCAGGTTTTATGCCGGCTTCCTACCAAGGAACCCTTTTCCGCAGTCAGGGTGCGCCTATTTTAAACCTCGACAGACCTGATGGAATCGCTCAGAAGAATCAGCGACAACTCCTGGACACCCTTCAACAACTAAACGATCGCCATAGCGATGAACGGCCCGGTGAATCTGAACTAACGGCGCGTATCGCCTCCTATGAATTAGCTTATCGTATGCAAAGCGGTGCTGCCGAAGCGGTAGATATCCATTCCGAAACCGATGCAACCCAGAAACTTTACGGTTTGAATCGCAAGGAAACTGCATACTTTGGCCGACAATGCCTTCTGACAAGACGACTCCTGGAGCGAGGTGTTCGCTACGTGCAGCTCTATTCCGGAGGAGGACCCGATTCATGGGATGCACATGACGACTGTACGGACAACCACCAAAGACATGCCACCGAAATTGATCAACCCATTGCAGGGCTGATTGAAGATCTAAAACGTACCGGTATGTGGCAGGATACACTACTCATCTGGGGAGGGGAGTTTGGACGAACACCAACCAGTGAAGGAGTCGGAAAACCAGGCCGTGACCACAATCATTATGGGTTCAGCATGTGGCTGGCAGGTGGTGGTGTGAAAGGAGGACAGGCAATAGGATCAACCGATGAAGTAGGGTTCCGAGCTGTTGAAAACCGCGCTCATGTCTCCGATCTTCACGCAACCGTGCTGCAACTGATGGGATTTGATCACCACAAACTTACCTACTTTAATCAAGGGCTTGATGAACGGCTGACCGGTGTACAACCGCGCCGTGTTCTTCAGGAAGTACTCGCCTGAAATCGGACCCGTCACTTGTCTGAATCAGGAAGTCACAACCGGCAACCGTAGGTCATACCTCAATCAGCACACCGTGAATGTTCATTTGTTCCGGAGTGCCGGCATAATAAGCCAACAGCCATTGTCCGTTTTCCAAGGCACAGACAGCGGGATGACCAAAACTCCATTTTCCCATATCCTCCCAGTATTCGGCAAAGTCGATCTGTGTATACGCCTGTGAAACAGCCGCTTGCTCATCATGCAGGTGAATGATACGTTTCTTTTCACGCGGCCATGACTGCCCGTCATCTTCTGACTCCCAAAACGACATCGTGCCGGGATCTCCACGGTCTACTACGAAGGCAAAAATCCGTCCATCGTCGGTGACCGCTGGAGCGGCAATCTGCCCGGGAATAGCGGTTGCAGCTGGCTGCTGTTTTGCACCCGTATCACTTTCATCCAGAGAACCGTGAAGCAGATGCACCTTGAGGTCACTTTGAGCCGAACGGTCATGGGTCCAGAACAGACCTGAGAATGCCCCTTTTTCCTGCCTGCAGCACAAACGTTGATCCCAGTAGTAAACTCGATCATCTGGGTCTCTGGCAACCAGCCATGGCGATTCAAAAGAACGTCCACCGTCAGACGAAACCAGCAGCCATGCTCCGTGCCTGGCAGGAGCTGGGTCATCAAACTCCTTGAAACTCTCGAATGCAAAAGCAATACGACCATCAGACCATTTCATGACCGGCCCAGTACTGGCACAACCGGTTAGACCTGGAGTAGGGATTTCCTGCCATTTACCCCAACTCGCGCCTTCGTCGTCAGAAACACATAACAGCAGTCGACTATGAAGAATCCCTTCCGTATCAGGATCAAAAAGAGGTCGATCAGGATCACTGCGATCAAACCAGGTCGTAAAAAGTAACAACCGACCTGGCTCCACCTCAACCATTTCAGCAGAGGCGAGAGAACCTGGCGCATCTTTATAGGTCGTATCAAATGTCTGATACAAAGGAGTCCATGACCGTCCTCCGTCTGAGGATTGAGCAAGTCGGATGTGATTTTCCGGTGCTTGTTTCGCTCTTCCACTCTGCCAACCGGCTATCAAAATTCCCGAAGCCAAACGAACCAGACTGGTAAAACAGTTAATTCGAATGTCATCACCAACTTGTGAAGCATCAAAAATAAGACTTCTATGTAGAATATTCACTGGCCTACTCCAGAGAATTTCAAGATAAACCCGCCCTGCCACATGGAGACACGGGTGACGGCATCCCGCACAGATCGATCAGCGATGTACCTTGTGCACCCAACTTTCCATTGCACCTCTTTATGAAACACGGATCGCGTATCGCTGGATAGCTTTTTCATCGACCTCAACACCCAGCCCGGGAACCGTGGGAACCGCCATCGAACCTTCTTTAACTACAAATGGCTGTGAGACAATATCGGTTCTCCATGGATTTTCAGAACGATCCCACTCAAGCATGGGAGTGTCCGTTTCAAAGCCCCAGTGCGGATCCGGAAGGATCGCCAGCAAATGAAGAGTAGCAGCAATCAGAATAGCGCCGCCCCAACAATGTGGAATGCATCGCACGCCGGATAGTGCAGCCAATTCCGCAATAAAAAGAACTTCTCCAATTCCTCCACACAAACTCACATCCGGCTGGATAATGTCAAAGGCACCTCGGTCCAACAGACGTTTGGCATTCGCCCGTGTATCGACTGCTTCTCCACCTGCCAACGGAAGGCGCAACTTGTCGCGCAGTACTTCATAACCGGCGTAATTGGGAGATTGGGGTAGCGGTTCCTCCCAGAATGCAAAGTCCAGTTCATGCAGTCGGTCTCCCATATCGAGCGCTGTTTTCATCGTGTAGGCAGCATTTCCATCCGCCATAAGCGTGATGCCACGGCCAACTGTTTCACGAACACTCGCAGCAATTTTAGACTCCCGGCGAACGGGATAACGTCCCAGTCTCATTTTCAACGCTCGAACTCCCTGCTTAACCAACACCTCTGCTTCCTGTGGATAGTGGTCTTCCGGCCTTTGGTTCTTCAGATAATTCATCGCTGATGCATAAACAGGAACCTTTTCTCGATGACGACCACCAAAAAGATCGCAAACCGGCAATCCAAGAGCTTTACCCCGAATGTCGTTAATGGCCATCTCCAAAGCACCAACGGACAATGCATTGCCGAAATTAGGACCCCAAAGACCCCGGACAATTGACCGATAATGCATCGGGTTGCGTCCCAGCAGCTTTGGGGCAAGGTGATCTGTAATCGTCCCTCGCGCACCGGTGATCGGAGCTGTTTCACCCCAACCGACAAGCCCTTCGTTGGTTTCTATTTTGACCATCATCGCGGTTCGGGTCTTGTCAAGCGGGACGGAAACAGATACTCCAAACGGCTGCTTGAGTTCATGACTCAGTACATAGGTTTTGACAGCCGTAATTTTCAGCCGTTTGTGATCCGAAGTTACTGGATCCTCCGCTCGCAGCCACGAACATGGAAATATGCCTGGGGCACTGGCTATTCCACTCGCCAGCAAACCTCGCCGTGACCATTGCATCGTCATTACCATTCTCCATGACCCAAAAGACTATTTACTTTATTCAGCAGATTAGAACACACCCTCATTCGTCCATGCAACGTTGTCACATCACATCATAAAAAAATAATTCCATGTAGATTTCCACCGAAGCACAGACTCGAATTCTTTCGCACAGGACCTTATCCCACACCATGTATTATCTGAATGGAAGGTCCCTTCCATTCCTTTTGTAGAATGAACTCAACTTGGATCTCCGAGGCACTGTAAAACCATCGATTCCCTACCAAAGTCACACGAAGCATAAAACACTCTTTCACTCCTAATGATCCGGGTATAGCATCGTCGGAGTGTTACTACGCTCTCTATTTCCCAATTACACGATTTCAAACAGGATCACTACAGATGAACATTTTTCGGTCTGTTTCACTTTATCTTGTAATCGCGATGGGTTTTCTTACAACGATTGCCGCCGAGTCACCGCGACTGGATCGTAACAATCTGCTTCAATATCCGGACAGCAGCGGCGAAATCCAGCCCGTTACATCGTCAGAAGACTGGCAAAAAAGACGCATGGCCATTGTACAGGGTATGCAGGCTGTAATGGGAACCGTACCGGACAATGCACGCCGCGTTCCTCTGGACATCAAGATTCTCGAGTCGCACGATGCCGGCAGCTATCTTCGTCAACTCATTACTTACCAATCTGAACCTGAATCACGAACACCCGCCTACCTCTGCATTCCGAAAACGGTTCTCTCCGGTAAGCAGACGGCACCGGCTGTGCTATGTCTTCATCCTACGGACAATGTCGTTGGACATAAAGTAGTGCTTGGCCTGGGTGGACGTGCCGGAAGGCAATACGCAGCTGAACTAGCTGAACGCGGATATGTTACCCTCTCTCCTTCCTATCCACACCTGGCCAACTACTGGCCCAATCTCAGTGCACTAGGCTATGTCAGCGGCTCCATGAAAGCTGTTTGGGACAATATGCGAGGTCTCGATCTGCTGGGCTCACTTCCCTACGTAAACGATGAGCACGGGTTCGGAGCTATCGGTCATTCTCTAGGCGGTCACAATGCCATTTATACCGCGGTTCTGGACATGCGAATTTCCGTTATTGCCAGCAGTTGTGGATTTGATTCTTACCTGGACTATTATGACGGCGATCGAAAAAACTGGTTCTTTGAAAAGGGCTGGTGCCAGATTCGTTATATGCCTCACCTCTCTGATTATCGAGACAGATTAGAACAGATTCCCTTTGATTTTCAGGAACTGCTGGGAGCGCTGGCTCCACGGCCCTTCTATATCAATGCTCCGCTTCACGACAACAATTTCCGATGGAAAAGTGTGGATCAATGCGTTACTGCAGCACAACCGATCTACCGTTTACTTGGACACCCAGAGAACTTGGTTGTCGATCATCCTGACAGCGATCACAATTTTCCTGCACCGCAACGTGAACAAGCCTACCAGATCATCGATTCGACCCTTAAACCTGAAACCGACTAGGTAAGTATGTCGTGAATAATTGAACCATAATCGACATCCAGGCGTTTGCGACCGGGCACGTTCAATTTGCGAGAATCGATTCCAAGCAGATGCAATACGGTCGCATGCAGATCCGTGACATAATGGGGATCCTCAACCGCATGAAATCCTAGTTCATCCGTACGGCCATGAACGAAACCCTTCTTCACACCCGCTCCGGCCATCCATATGGTGAAACCATGAGGATGGTGGTCCCGACCGGTATGCTTTGCGACATCTCCGCCTTCTAAACCTGGTGTACGCCCGAACTCAGTACAGCACACAACAACGGTATCATCCATCATCCCCCGACGCTTCAGGTCCTTTAAAAGACCCGCTATTGGTTTGTCTACGCGTTCACAGGAACGGGCATGGTTTTTCTTGAGTTCACGGTGAGAATCCCATTCACCGTAATCACTCAGATAGACCAGCGTATATCGAACTCCTCTCTCTGCCAGACGACGTGCCGCTAACAGCCGCCTGCCGTATACCGCAGTTACATCGCTGTCGATTCCGTAAAGCTGTTCGGTTTCCTCACTTTCACTACTCATATCAAGTGCTTCCGGTGCTGCAATCTGCATTCGAAAGGCAAGTTCATAGGATTTAATTCTTGCACGAATCTGTTCATCCTGTGGATACTCAACCGCCGCAAGCCGGTTCAGCTGATTGATATAGCGAAACTGGTTAAATTGTTCTTGCTTCAAAACATTCTTTGGCCGTTTAGCAAAGGGCAACGGGTTTTCGGGATCCAGTGACAGCTCGACTCCCGCATGCTCCGGGCCGAGGTAATTAGCGTTGAAGTTCCATCGCACACGCGTGTCTTTATACTTCCCAAGGAACACAAAAGCCGGTAAATTCTCATTCGCTGCACCCAGTCCATAGTGAATCCACGAACCAATCACTGGTTCCGAAGGATCCAGATGGTGCCTTCCGTGATGCATCTGAAATTCCGCATTGTGATCGTTGTCGGTTGTATACATGGAACGAACAAACGACATCTCATCAACACACGTAGACACGTGAGGCCACCAGTCACTGACTTCGATCCCTGACTGACCCGCTTTCTTGAACCCTACCTGCATCGGAAAAATCCGTGAATGCTCACGGTCTACAAACACAATCGCACGGGACCGTTCCTGATATAGTGGATCCTTTATAGGATTGTCATACGGTGTTTCATCGTATGTCATTTCCGAATACTTGTTCAGTGCGGGCTTTGGGTCAAAGGTTTCCATCTGACTATACCCGCCAGAAAGAAAAATCCAGATTACCTGCTTCGCTTTAGGTGTTCCGTGTGACTGATTACGACCCGTATTCCCTTCGGACCCCCGTACCACGCCATCACGTTGTAAAAGAGATCCTAACGCCACTCCTGTGAATCCCATACCAATATCGGACAGGAACATGCGTCTATGAATTTGATCGCACTGAGGCATTGAAAATATTTTCTGCATGGTGTTTACTCCTCATCGAACCGTGAGAAAATCACTATGACTGAACAACGCCTGCACTAAATTTTCACGTGCTCGAACCACAGGATCTTCCGCAGGAAACTCTGCCCCTTCTTTCGATTGTGGATCGGTTTCTTCGGACGTCGACTCAATCTGATGAAAAAAGGTTACCTGCTGAGCAAGAAAATCAAGACTGACCTGATATTCATCAGAAGCAGGACTACGGGTCAAGATCTGTTCAAAAGCCGCCTTGATATAAGCGCGGTTCCCCGCCTCCGTTACATCATCTATCTGTTCATGCAGCCGACGGGCCAGCAACCTGCCTTGCTTAACGGCTAGTTCACTATTTGCCATGGCCAATGCCTGTTGAGGACGAATACTGGTACTCCTCTGATAACAATCCACAGGATTGGGAGCATCAAATAATTCAAGCCATTGCATTCTTCCTTCACCATGGTGTTCGAAATAGAGGCTACGTCGAGGCACTGTTAGTCCCTGACTTTCTGATATTTCTTTTCCACCGATACGCATATCCAATTGGCCCGAAACACGAAGGATACTATCTCGAACAACCTCCGATTCCACGCGATGTGAATTGAATCTCCAGAAGTATCGATTTTCTGGATCCCTTGTACCGTTGACTGATCCGGGGACAGCATGCGTAGAAGACATGCGGTACACCTGGCTGGTGACTATCATCCGGTGGAGCGACTTCATCTTCCAGCCATTCTCCATAAATTCCACAGCAAGCCAGTCCAACAACCTAGGATGCGAAGGGGCGCTTCCATTGCGCCCTAAATTCTCCCTAGTTTCAACAATCGCTGATCCAAAATGCCATGCCCACATATGGTTAACAGCAACACGAGCAGTAAGGGGGTTGTCACGGCGAACAATCTGTTGCGCAAGGAACGTACGTCTCCCGGTACTCTGCTTAGGATGCTGAGGCCCGAGCGGAGTATACTCTGAAGATTTAACGGACAGTTCTTTCTCCGCTTCCTCCAAGGTTTCTTGTGCCGTTTTTATCTCTGCTTCAATATCCTTAATTGACTGCACCACTTTTTCATCGGAAAGATCTCCCAGCTGAGCCGTCTTCAGCGCGTGCTGACGTTGAGCAAGATGATAGCGGGCCTCATCCAGTTTTGCCTGACGCTCAAACTGACTGGCTCGCATTGCCACCATTTGCTCATCACCGGGTGCTCCCTGATAACGAACTTTATCCGCATCAATTTTAGCCCTGAGGGCATCCATCTCCGACTGCACGGCTGACAATCGGTAAACAGAAACTCTTACTTTGCTTTCAAACACTGAACAATCGGCTTCTTCCTGAGATCCTGAAAGTTCTGTTCGGTCCTCAGAAAGCGTTTCCGCAGCTTCCAAAAGCTTTGTACGAACCTTACTAATTTCTTCCTGACGAACGAATTCTTTCAAACCCGGATACCATGCTTCTGCTGGCAGCTGAACCGCTTCAATCGTTTCCGTCGCTTCTCCCAGAATCGATGGAACACCTGGATTCACCGGGGGAAGACCGGGAATCACATCACGCGACTCACCCTTACGGTACATGTACGTTTCCGCATCGAGTTTCTTGTCGCTGATTCGAACCATACCACTTGCCAGTGGAGGATAGGATGTGCCAATCTTATATTCCGGATAAGGGCCCGGATCAGGCTCGCCAGCTATCCGGTCATGACGAATGTCAACAGGCTCAAAAAATGCACGAAACTTAAAGTATTCCTCATTACTGAGAGGATCGTACTTGTGATCATGACAATGGCAACAATTGATAGTAAGGCCTAAAAACGCCTTCCCCGTATGCTCCACCATATCCTTCATCCAGCCGTTGTAATTCCATCGGTAAAAATTGCGAATAATAAAACCCGTGGCCGCAAGACTGGACTCATCCGTAGGAGATATTTCGTCGGCCGCCAGCATTTCCACAACCATCCGGTCATACCCTTTGTCCTCATTCAGCGAGCGCACAATCCAATCCCGCCAGCGCCAGATCTGACCGTAACTGTTCAGAGAATCGGGCACACTTCTTCGCCCATACCAGTCACTGTAGCGCCAAACATCCATCCAGTGACGACCCCACCGTTCACCATATTGAGGACTCTCCAGAAGACGGTCTACAACTTTTACATATGCGGATTCTGACTCATCATCCAAGAATGCACGGAGTTCCTCTCTGGTCGGAGGGAATCCTAATAAATCCATATAAATGCGTTTCAACAACACCTGTTTCTTAGCTGCTGGATTCGGAATAATTCCCTGTTGTTCCTGCCTGAAAGCAATGAATGCATCTATCGGATTAGCTGCCCATTCCCCATCGGTCACGTGTGGTGTATCGGGTCGAATCGGTGCTTGAAATGCCCAATGGGACCGAGGATCCTGTTCTGCCTTTTCTTCCTGAGGTGATTCGGCACCTTGGAAAATCCATTTTTCGATAATTCCGATGTCCGATTTTGAAAGAGCCGCTGCATCCTGTGGCATTCTCAATGCATGATCCTCATTGACCAGACGTTGAACCAGAACACTTGCCTGGGGGTTGCCTATCTGAAGAACGGGACCTTGGTCACTTCCTTTGCGTATCAAATTACCCGTATCGAGTCGCAAACCGGCCTGTTGCTTTAATCCACCATGGCAACTGTAACAATGCGCCTTAAAGATCGGCTTCACGTCACGAACATACTGGACAACCGATTCCTCTCCCCAGACCGGCGCTGTAGAAAAACTCAGTAGCAACACAAGCACCACAGGACATATGATGCGATACGATTTTGTAAAGGGAATCATCATAACACTGTATTATAACGAAACTTTTCGGATTTTCTGAACAATATGATATGAACCCCTCCGCTTCACCATGAAACGCATCACACATTGCCCGCCTTCATGATTTATTTATCAGATCTAATATACAGAAAGGGTATTCATCGAGTATCACATCTGGTCATGACACTCCTAAATAGGCCACTGGTTCCAAAAAACGCTCTTCTCGTCATCGAGTTTCGTATAATGCCTGCTGGATTTGCTATGCCTGAACAACGACAGTAGGAATTTCATATAACCGATCCACAGCCGTGTGACGGACTATTCCGGAGAACTTGACCGGCGTACGATAGCTCACCGCCAATCATTGTAACCGTAACCGCTGAGGTGTATCTGAATCTGGTCGTCTCTCTACTATCAGAAACAACACGATCCATGACCAAAACACAACTTGGATATTGTACCAATGTTCACGCTGGACCTGACCTGAAAACCATGCGTCAGAATCTGGAACACCACGCGCTGCGTGTTAAATCATTATTTTGTCCGAACGAACCGTTAGGAATCGGATTGTGGCTTTCAGCACCTGCTGTACAGGAACTGATTTCAAACAACCAGATTGAAGCCTTTTCGGAATGGTTGTCTGACCACGGTCTTATCCCGTTCACCATGAATGGATTTCCTTATGGTGACTTCCATCAAGCGGTAGTGAAACACGACGTCTACCAGCCTCCCTGGCACAATGAGAAAAGACATCATTACACTAAGAATCTTATCGACGTCCTCAATCTGCTGCTTCCTGCGGGGATGGAAGGCAGCATCTCTACGCTCCCCTTACAGTGGGGAGACCCGAAACCAACCGACCAACAATGGGCAGATTGCGCAAAGAACCTGTCTGATCTAGCTCTTTATCTGTCCGACATGGAACAGAAGCATCAACGGTTAATTTACATCTGTATCGAGCCGGAACCTGGTTGTGCGTTAGATACCAGTGAAGACATCGTCTCATTCTTTGAAAATCACCTGCTTCCAGCGGGCAACGAAGACATTCTGAGACGTCACATCCGCGTCTGCCATGACATCTGCCACGCCGTGGTCATGTTCGAAGACCAAGAACAGGCACTTCGGCGTTATCGTGACGCTGGTATTTCGGTTGGAAAGATACAAGTTTCATCTTCAGTCGTACTTCCCCTGGAACGTATTGCTTCGGCTCAACGCGATGAAGCGGTAAAGCAACTCCGTACTTTTTCAGAAGATCGATATCTGCATCAGACCGTCATTCGTAATTCAGAAGACGCGTGCCCTGTACTATACGAAGACCTGCCTCTAGCGCTAGCAGAACTAACGGCCCCCCGGAACCTGACACAAGAATGGCGTGTACACTTCCACGTTCCGATCTACCTCGAACAATTTGGACTGCTGGATACCTCGCAAAAAGAGATTTTCAATTGTATTCAGGCAAGCCGGACACTCTCTGATGTCACTCATCTTGAAATCGAAACCTATGCATGGGATGTGCTCCCCCAAGAACTGCAGCACGAACAATTATTCCAAGGTATTGCAGAAGAAATGAAGTGGTTTCAGAATATTTACTCTGATATAAGCTGAGAAGCGATTGCTTTCATCCCTCATAAATAACAAACCGTCCGCATCATAAAAGTGAACATCCTACTCACATGGATAGCGTCTGCACCAATCCCTGATTTTGAGTATTGTCATTGCTGTTCCCGCCGTAACCGCTGCTTATAAATACAACCATTCATGCATCCGGATAGTTCACTTTGACAGGCTGATTTTTTTCGAGCGATTCCTTAGCTGCCAGCCCAATCAAAACAGAAAACAGACCTTCGCGACCCCCCACAAGTGGATCGGTATCGGTTCGAACAGCCTCTGCAAAGGCTTCCAGTTCCAGTCGGTACGCTGCATGATAGCGTTCGGTAAAAAAATTGTGTGGCTTCGCGGTTTTTACGTCAGTGGCAGTCATTAACCGAGAAGTATCGGCCAGTTCATTCGCTGCACTCACACTACCTTTGGAACCAAAAACCTCCACACGTTGGTCATAACCATAGGAAGCTTTACGACTGTTGTCTATCACACCCAGAGTACCGTTTTCAAATTCCAGAGTGATCAATCCTGTATCGATATCACCCACTTCACCGATCTGTGGATCCACACGCACTGCTCCTCTGGCATATACTTCCGAAACTTCGCTTCCACTGAGAAAACGCATCATGTCAAAATCATGGACACTCATATCCAAAAACATACCCCCTGAGTCGCGCAGATAATTCAGGGGAGGTGGTTCCGGATCCCGTGAAGTCACGCGGATCAAATGGGTATCACCCACTTCCCCGCGGACCACAGCATTGCGAACAGAACTGAAAGAAGGATCAAAACGCCTCATAAATCCGACCTGCATTCTCACACCGTGCATCTTCACTGCTGCAATTGCCCTGTGAATGTCTTCCGGATTCAGTGCAATTGGTTTTTCACAGAAAACGTGCTTACCTGCTTGTGCCGCTTGTATCACTTGCGGAACATGCTCCTGGGAAGGTGAACAGATCAGAATGGCGTCAATCTCCGGATCATCCAGAAGGACACGCTGATCCAAAACAGCTACAGGAATCTTTCTTTTACGAGCCCATTCTTCGTCCAGGAAAGGATCGGCTATCGCCTTGAGATCCATTCCTGCTACTGATCCAAGAAGATTTTCTGCGTGCAGTTTACCGATCCGGCCAGCGCCCAATATTCCACAGGTCAGCGTTTTCATTGTTCTGTTGTCATTCTGTAAGAGAAGTCCTTCGAACACACCTGGCAACGTCACATGGATTCCAGACTGACTTTCTCCGGCCACCGGATCCCACAAGATAGCTTTGGTTAATACCTGCGAAACCAATCCGCAGCTTCCCGTCAAAACCGAAACCCAATAATCATCCTGTTTGACTGATTTTCTCGATTGATTAACCATAGTCAAACGTCGTGCACTCTACCACTGATTCACATATCCTTTTCAGACGACTCGACTGATGGTTACAATCGTTCGAAAAACTTTGACTTCTTGTGTCATTAAGAGTGTGCAATTCGCCGTTTGTTAATAATCTAACGCATAGACGCTCCTGAAGTGTTGAGATACTGTTAACTACTCTTTAACTTTTACAGCCATAGCATTTCCACAAAACACTCAACACGCTCGCCTTTTCTTATGATCGAATAGTTGATCTGAGGATTCTTCCCGAGTATCGTTTTACCGACAACCAGGAGCCTGTCTTGTACGTGCCGAGCGTTCCAATCGGTGCGGAGTTAAAGCAATGGGTCACCTTCACATAGAAATCGGAAACAAAGCCCCATGAACGCACTTTTTGCCACAAGCTTCACGTGTCTGCTATCGATGGCCCCTGCCTTTTTCGAAATCAGACTAACCGCGACAGAAAGCAAAGAAGGAATTCTGGTCCGGGAAGGAGATGCGCCCGTACTCTTCTACCAGCGCAAAACGAAATCGCTCGAAGGAAAATATGCACGTGCCCATTACATACATCCCCTTTACGACCTCGACGGGAATGTCCTGACTGAAGATTTCCCGCCGGACCACCTGCATCACCGAGGTATTTTCTGGGCCTGGCATCAGGTCTGGATTGGTAATCAGAAAATTGGAGATCCCTGGAGCATTGAGAATTTTCACTGGAATGTACGTGAAGCGAAGATTGAGCAGGGAAATAGTGGATCGATTGTCCTGAAAACACAGATCTTCTGGGAATCTCCATTATGGGTTGACCGGGACTCTCAGCTCAAACCGCTCGTCAAGGAAGATACCGCCATCGAAATTTATCCGACCACTGAAAACCGACGTGCCATTGACTTCACCATTCGGCTAAAGGCTCTCGAATCCGCAATGCGCATCGGTGGTTCCGAAGACATCAAAGGTTACGGGGGCTTCTCGACCCGTATCCGTTTACCCAAAGATATTACCTTCTTAGGAAAACGAGGAATGGTTACCCCGCAAAACACCCCTGTTATTGCCGGGTCGTGGCTTGATATGCTTGCTTCATTCGGATCCCGTCCCCATATCGCTGGACTTTCTCTTCACTGCCATCCCACCACACCTGGTTACCCGCAACCCTGGATTCTCCGAAGTTCCGGGAGCATGCAGAATGCCGTATTTCCAGGTAATATCGCAGTCCCCTTAAAACAGGACCAGCCGCTGATCTTCCGCTACCGACTGGTAATTCATCGAGGCCGAAGATCCATCCAACAGCTCGAATCCTGGCAGCAAGACTATGAAACAATTGATTGATTCCTTGAAGCTGGAGCTTCATTTACAGCGATTCAGACTACCAACCGTTCCAGTACTCCAGACTCGCCGTCTGATGCTGTGTCTGCTGATCACACTGTTTTCGGAAACCTGCTCCAAAGCCGAACCACCTCCACCCTCGATCATTCCTTATTACAGCAGAGTTCAAAACATTGTTTATAAAAAACATGGCAAACAGCGATTGAAACTGGATGCCTATATTCCCAAAAGCAAAGGGCCTTTTCCAGCAGTACTGGTAGTCCACGGAGGCGCGTGGATGAGCGGCTCTAAATCACAACTAAGCGGTTATGCAATGATGTTGGTACGTCGAGGAATAGCCTGTTTCGCCATTAACTATCGCTTAGCACCTAAACACAAACATCCAGCCCAAATTGAAGATTGCCGAGATGCGGTACGCTGGATAAAAACACAGGGTAAACACTATCAGGTCGATTCATCCCGGATTGGTGCTATTGGTTACTCAGCGGGTGGACATCTCGTTGCACTACTAGCCGTAACCGGCATGACTCCCGATGAAGACCCTGTGGGTGTCGGAACTCAAATTCAGGTTGCCTTAGCGGGCGGAGCCCCGTGTGACCTACGTCATTATCCGGATCTTGGTTTTTGGCTCGGAGACCAACAATCCCAGATTCCAGAGGTTTACCGATCGGCATCTCCCATCACCTACGTGACTCCGGAAGATGCCCCCCTATTTTTTTACCATGGTGCACAGGACCGTCTGGTTCCAGTTAAGGGAGCACTTGCCATGCACCAGCTGCTCCAGAACAATCAAATCGATTCCAGTCTCCATATCATTCCACGTGCTGGCCACATAGGAGCCATATTGGCCCCCAAAGCCCTGGAATCCGCGTTCCTGTTTTTGCAGAAACACCTTGATAAACAATAACTCAGCCAGCTTGTTCCTGGTGGTAATTACACACTTTGGTAAAACCCGTCCCCTGTAAATTAAACCGGGCTTGGCATAGTTTTCATTTGCTCTGATATTCCCGATATCTGTTCTCCACCAGTCTCAACAACACCCCGCTCTAAATCCTATGCACAATCCGTAACCAACAGGAATAATCGTCTTTTGCCAACTGTTGTGATCTCGTTTGCCTGCTGTACTTTTGAAAGGTAAGGTACGGTTTACATCTCTGTTGGGAAAACATTCCCTGTTCCATCATCTTTTCTTTAATCAGACGAAACCACGTGTTCCCATGCAAAGTCAACAAATCCTTAAAGAAGCACAGTCCATTCAGGAATGGATCATTTCCATTCGCCGCGAACTCCATCGTTTTCCAGAACTGATGTACGAAGAAGTCAAAACCAGTCAACGTGTTCGTGAAACACTAACCGAACTGGATATCCCCTTTCGTGCCCCTGTGGCTGAAACTGGAGTGGTAGCCACCGTAGGCGACGGAAACGGTCCATGCATTGCACTGAGAGCGGACATGGATGCCCTGCCGATACAGGAAGATGCAGATGTCCCTTTTCAAAGTGAAATCGATGGCAAGATGCATGCCTGTGGACATGACTGCCATACCGCCATGTTACTGGGAGCTGCGAAGTTGCTGAAACAGCACGAAACAGAGATTCATGGAAGCGTCAAGTTGCTGTTTCAACCGGCTGAGGAAGGAGGTGCCGGAGGACGACGCATGCGTGAAGAGGGAGTCCTGGAAAACCCTAAGGTAGACCGTATCTTTGGCATTCATGTCTGGCCTCTGCTACCCACCGGTACGGTAGGATCACGAGAAGGTACTTTTCTGGCAGCAGCCGGGTTCTTAAAAATCACAGTGCACGGTAAAGGGGGACATGCTGCCATGCCTCACCTGACTCACGACCCTGTTATTACCTCAGCAAAAATTATCAACGAATTGCAGACCTTGGTATCCAGGGAAACCGATCCACTCGATTCTGCCGTTGTCAGTATTACCGCCATTCATGGCGGACAGGCCGCCAACGTTATTCCGCCGTCAGTTGAAATGTTGGGAACTATTCGTTCTTTGTCCATGTCGGGTCTACAACATCTTCAAAAACGCATTCGCGAAGTCGTCACCCATATTACCGATGCCCATCATTGTGAAGCCGAGATTAATTTTCCAGGCAACGACTATCCCCCAACCATCAATGATTCCAGGTGCTGGTCAATGGGTAAAAACGTAGCTGCCGACTTATTCGGAAGCGAGCATGTTGAAGAAGTTTCCCCCATCATGGGCGGAGAAGATTTTGCCTACTATACCGAACAGATACCCGGCTGTTTCATTGGCCTGGGTGTTTACAATGAATCTGAAGGTGCCACCTACATGGTACACCATCCGAAATTCAAAGTGGATGAACAGGCTCTTCCACTTGGCACGGCGCTACATGTTGCGTATGCCTTTCGGTCACTCGATGAATTGCAGAGCTGACTCTGAACCAGTCATCGGTTCCCTGATACCTATGCATCTCAATCCAACTGCAGGGCGCATCTCGAACCGAATGAACAGCCAGAGAGAACCCCTCTGTCATGCCATCTCGTGAAACCAAAGTCCAATGCAACAGACCTCTTCAACCCTGGTAATCTCATTTTTAGTCTCAGGTTCGCTGATTAGTAATAAAGAATAGAGTTCCAGCTGCAGAACTCCAGCAGTGTTGATTCCGAAACCATTTTCCACTAGTCAGATTGACGTGAGGATTCAACGTGATATGCAAATCCGATCACCTCATAAGTGAGAACAACTGGAAGCAGCAACCATCCCAGCAGGGGCACAAAAGCAAGGCCCATCGGTAACCACCCCAATCGCATGGGTACCCAACGCCAGGTCTTGCGCAGCGTTACCACATCTTCAGAACCATCGAGGCAATCGAGGTATACGCGGATCATATCTCGTCCCAGAAGGTGAGACTCAATCAGGAATACCAGAACCACTCCAAGCAAAGGAATTAACCCGAGAAACAATAGCAACAATGGAATCACGCAGGCTTTAAGACCTTCGCAGAAGGCGCCCAGCATGCCTGACCACAACACTTTAAATGAAAAGGGTGGCTCCTTGACCTCCCGAAAATTTTGGATCACTCGAAAAACTAAACTCTGGTGCCAAAGTGAGAGGAATTGTACAGAAAATCGCAGGGCAATCAGAATAAACACAGATGCGGCTGTAAGCTGAATCAGCCACAACATCACCGTGCCGGCTGTAGCCCTGAATCCTTCATCCCCTCCAAATACCCAGTCGATAAAGGGTTCCAGTACGTAGAAGTAGAATACGCCATTCATGGCGATCGCAGCCCCGAAAAAGATCACGTAATTAATCAGAATGCCATGGACCATCCGTGTGCGCAACCCTTCGATTTTGAAGAGCGCCTGTTGTCCGAAACGAAGGGCGCTGAGGGCATGGGTTCCTCTGACACGCTCTCCTGTACGCATCATGGACTCCGTCATGCATTTTCTCCATCTGAGTTTGATCCGCAAATTTGCAATGAGTATTGGTCATTACTATTTGCGAAAATTGGGAGCTCACTGGTATCGGGAAAGCGATTTCCCATTCGTTGTGAAATAAGCTTAAAGGGGGTGATTTGCGACAGAATCCCGGTCCGATTCGAACGGCTCTTGAAAAAGATCGCTAACAACAAAAAACGCCGAACACGACATTGCCGCTGTGCTCGGCGTTGGGTAATGGGGTAGATAGGTATGAGCGGCATCTTACTGATTATCCGTCACAACGTCGATACCCTTCCCTGCGATTATGCCCCGTTTCCATAATGCAAGCTGTTCGCATCATTCAACACCAGATCAATTATCCAAAACGACAGTTACCGCACGGAATCGTTTCACACCGTCGCTTTTACATTCTCATCTTTCTGTCCGTAATATGAATATGATTTTCTGCAAACACGTGCAATCGATTAAAGGAACGCCTAAAAACTTTTTCTCCATAGCTTCCCATGTTGCACACCGGACAAACCACCGATACGCTAAAGGTGTGAAAGAAATGTGAACAATTCAAGTTTCACAAGCAAAAAACGTGAACTTTCCGGATAACTTGTAGAAATCGAAATCGCTTGTGCGTTTATTCTATAGTTACCCCTGATGTGTTATGACTCCCACCTTCAGAGACTATTGTGAACACAGAAACCAGCAGCACCCATGATCGTCTGCAAAAACTAAGTATTCCCCGCAAGCCTCGTGCACGAAAACGAAAATCAAAGTCTCTTGTTTTCGGAACTTTTCTAATCGTAGTGACGGCAAGTCTCTTCGGAGGATACCGCTTCCTATCGGGTAGCGACTGGTTTGAGTCATCCACTGAAGTACGTACTGCTTTTGTTCAGGTAGACAGTCAATCATTGCTCAGTGCAAATGGCTATCTGGAATCCCGAAGACAGGCCAAGGTAGGTGCGAAAGTAGCTGGTCTCGTAAAGGAAGTAATGGTTGAAGAAGGCCAAAAGGTTGAAAAAGGGTCTATCATGGTCGTACTGGAGCATGCTGATCTAGACGCATCCCTCAACGCCATGGGAGCTACACTAGAACAGACTCGGGCTGATCTTCAGCTTGCCGAAGAAAATCTCCAGCAATATGAACGGCAGCTTGTCCATAGCAAGGAATTATATCGCAAGGGGTTTTTGAGCAGCGAACAATATGAGCAACAGAAAAGTCTGAAGAGAACACAGGAAATTACCTGTGGAGCACGCCGAGCAGCCATCGTTGCCGCCGAGGCACGCGTCAACGAAGCCAAACAACATCGAATGAACATGTTTGTTCGGGCACCCTTTAGCGGAACAGTGATCACTCGGGATGCCGAAGTTGGGGAAACAATTACCCCTGGTGGCATGGGTCAAGCTTCAGGGCGTGGTTCCGTTGCAACGCTGGCCGATCTCGCACATCTGGAAGTAGACACCGATGTGAAGGAAGATTTCATCAGTCGTATCATCATCGGACAGCCGGCTGAAGTCGCCGTTGATTCGGTTCCGGACCGTCGTTACCAGGGTACTCTACGACAGATTATCCCGATGGGAGATCGGGCACGAGGAACCATTAAGGTAAAAGTTGCCATCCTCGATGCGGATGAAAAACTCTTCCCTGAAATGAGTGCCACCGTTCATTTTCTACCAGAAAAAGAAGAAGGTGAATCGGAAGCAAAGGCCTCGACCATCTACATACAGGAAGCTGCGATCGTGTCATCCGAAGGAGGATCTTCTTTTGTATGGCAGGTTAAACAGGGGCGGGTCCAACGCGTAGGCGTTGAACTCGGTCCTCTGCAAGAAGGTCAATATCCTGTGATAAACGGACTGTCGGGAGGTGAAAAAGTAGTCCTTGACCCACCGGAAGAGCTGACTGAAAACACCCTCGTTTCAGAGCCTTCATGAACGATGTATCTGAACGTTATTTGATATCTCCAACCATCTTTTTACTGTTGCACGAAGGGTCGTTTAATGGGCCAGTCTGTGGTCTCTGTAATGGGTGTCTTTAAGGAATTTTATCGTGGAGACATCCACATCCCTGTTTTACAGGGAATTGATCTCGAAGTTTTGCAGGGAGACTATTACGCACTGATGGGACCGTCGGGTTCGGGCAAGACCACCCTTTTAAACCTGATTGCCGGCCTGGACACCGTGACAGAAGGATCGATTCAGGTAGCAGAAGAAGAAATCACGGATAAAAGTGAAGATGAACTGGCCCGTTGGCGCTCTGAAAATATCGGCTTTATTTTTCAGCTTTACAATTTGATTCCCGTGCTGACGGCCTTTGAAAATGTTGAACTTCCCCTGTTTTTAAGAAATCTCGGTAAAAGAGACCGTGCGGAGCGCGTTACCACTGCCCTGGAAATTGTCGGGCTGGGTGATCGCATGGATCATTTCCCACGACAACTCTCTGGTGGCCAGGAGCAACGTGTTTCGATTGCTCGCGCCCTGGTCAGCGACCCCACTCTTTTGGTCGCCGATGAACCCACGGGTGACCTTGACCGAAAATCAGGAATCGAAATCCTTGATCTGATACAAAAGCTTAACGAAGATTTTAAGAAAACTGTCATCATGGTAACGCATGATCCTCAGGCTGCAGAGAGAGCGGGACACCAGGTTTTTCTCGAAGAAGGAAAACTTGTCTCCTCTCTTACTGAAATCTGACATCCATGGAGCATTGCATTGAAATATCTGAAATACATTTTCCGTAATGCTTTACGCAATAAATTACGGTCTATCCTGACCATTTTCTCCATCGGTTCGAGTTTAATGCTAACCACTCTCCTATATGGGTTTATGGATTCCCAGGACGAGGTAAGAGAGAAGATTCGCCAGTATGATCGCATCGTAGTGCTCAGTCAGCAGGGCTTTATGCAACCCTTGCCCCTTGCCCATGTCGATGATGTCCGGTCAATCAACGGTGTACTCGCTGCAGTACCTTTTCAATGGTACGGTGGTCTTTATGAAGATGAACGTGTGCCTTTTGCACAATTTGGAAGCGATGCCGAATATTACTTCGATGTCTGGAGTGAACTTCAAATCGAACCGGACAGGCTCGAAGCGTGGAAAAACGATATTACCGGATGTGTTGTCGGAGACACTCTGGCAAAAGAACGAGGATGGCAAGTAGGCGACAAAATACGCCTAAAAGGCACCATTTATCGTTTTGATCTGGATCTTACGCTACAGGGCATATACCAAGAGACTGAAAATCCCGGCCCCCTCGTATTCCACTTGAAATATCTCGATGAAGGGCTGCGTCAGATGGGTGACCGTATGTCAGGAAACGCAGGAATTGTATATGTCAAAGCTGAGTCATCCGATGTCATCCCCACACTCACGGAACGCATCGACGCTAATTTTGAAAATTCGACCAAGCCAACCCGTACGGAAAGTGAGGACGCGTTCGTCCAGATATTTATGGATATGATTGGAAACGTCCAGGGATATATCCAAAACATATCGCTTGCCGTTATCTTCTCACTCGTACTCGTCGCAGCCAATGCCATGGCGATGTCTGTGAGAGAACGAACCAGTGAAGTGGCAACGCTGAAAGCAATCGGTTTTACGCGTAATGGTATCCTTACGCTGATTCTCACAGAATCCGTTTTCATTTCGGTTCTGGGTGGTATATTCGGAGTCCTCGCTGGGGTAGGTGTCTGGTGGGCCGGTGGTGTTGCTTTTCCAGGACAGTGGCCTAATGCTGATATACCTCCGCAAACCTTGTCTGTCGGTATCGCGCTTTCTGCGGCTATTGGATTGTTTGCAGGAATTATTCCATCCTGGCGTGCAGCCCATTTTTCCGTTATCGATGGTCTGCGCAGGGTAGTCTAAACCCTCTAATCCTAAAATTCTCGAACTTACTGACGGTGTCCTGTGATGGATTGGCCTGCGATAGACTGGTATGTAGTTGGACCCTCGGTTGGCATTCTGCTGGGCGTTCTGGTTCTGACTCTACTGGCACGCTTGCTCATCAAGTATATCCTTCGCAATCTCTGGACTCGCCGAACCACAACCCTGATGACCGCCATGGGAATCGCCTTTGTCGTATGGGCTTCGATTCTCTCACTGGGGCTGCTGGAGGGAATAGGACATTCCCTCAGGGTTTCCGGAGATCCCAATGATTTAATTGTTCTGCGACAGGGTAGCACCAATGAAATGTCGAGTACCATCGATGGCAGCACGGCGCAAGAAATCAGCACGATCCAGGGAGTCATGTCACCGGATGGAGGAGCCCCTCTGGTCTCTGCTGAACTGGTTACAGCTACTACATCACCGCGCCGCTGGAACCTGGGAGACTCCAACGTCGTTATCCGAGGCATGACCTCCGTAGGAAGTACTCTGCGTCCTGGCTTCAACATAGTTGAAGGACGTTTTTTCAAACCGGGTCTTTACGAGGCCATTACCAGCCGTCGGATGGCTGAGCGATTTGAAAATGCTGGTTACGGTGAGCAATTTCCCATCAGCGACAGCGTCCGTTTTCGTATTGTGGGCATTTTTGAATCTGGAGGTGGATCCGCTGAATCCGAAATCTGGACAGACTTGCAGACGTTATCCCAGGTACGGGAACGAGGAGGCACTGTCTCCTCGATACAGCTACGTGCGATCGACAGCGATGCGAAAGATGCAGTACGAGACCGTATTACCAATGACGAACAATTCGGTCTCGAAGCGAAGGATGAGGTTGCCTATTTTGAAGACCAGATTGAAGCTGCCAGTGTGCTGCGTTTTGTCGGATATGTTATCGCCAGCTTTTTGACTGTCGGCGCTATGTTTGCTGCAGCCAATACCATGTTTGCTGCAATTTCGTCACGATCACGAGAGATCGGGACACTGCGTGCGCTTGGATTCCCTCGTATCACCATTCTTTCGGCTTTTCTTCTCGAGTCGATCTTCATCTGTTCCATTGGAGGTCTGATAGGCTGTCTGCTCACCTGGCCAATCAATGGTCTCTCCACAGGCACGACCAATTTTGCCACCTTCAGTGAAATTACCTTCTCCTTCAGGTTTGGGCCCAGAGTACTACTCCAGGGAATGGGGCTCGCTGTGATGATGGGAGTTGTCGGAGGTCTTTTGCCGGCTGTACGAGCTGTGAAAATCAATATTATCCAGGCGCTGCGTGAAATTTAAGTTATGGTTTCTTCTTCACTGAAAGCCCCTCACGCAGTCACCACTCGCTTGATGCAGCCGGGCCTTTAATAAACCACCCAAGGACCGCTGATCATTTACCAGAAACCGTTTGATTCCTGGCTAACTCGATCTGCTCTAGAAGGCGAGCAAGTCTAAAGCCTGCCTGCACAGCACGCTGTGCTGCTATCTGGCCAATCTGTTCATAATAACTATCGGGTAACGCGATGGATGGAATTTTTTCTCTTGGTGTTTGCTCACTTTTTTTGAGTACCTCAAGGATCACAGGATGATACGCTACTACACGAGCCAATCGATGGCTTTCATCAGCCCACCTGGCCGGTTCGAGCAGCCCCTGCGTATTCCGAGCATGACTTAGCCAGGTTTCATTGGAAAGCAGCTTTTCAGCACGCCTGCGCACCTGGGAATCCAGAACCCGACTTTCACCCAAGAGAGAATCCCACAACCGATGGAGATTCCTGCCACGTTTCAGGGGAATACGATTACCTCCACGGTCCCCTTCCATAAAACGCTGTGCACTAAAAATTGCCGTCGAGTGACAGGGTTGATGAATGTCCCCCACCAGATGGAATAGCCAACACAGGAAAACCGCCTGTTCCGATGGTGTACGCTTGGGATCTTTCAGATAGGTTACACAAAGATTGATCGCCTGAATCACATTGAGTTTCTCTGTCGCAAAAGAAACATTTTCAGGTAAAACTTTCTGTACATTCACCTGCATCTTCCCGACTAATCGGGACGGATCGTCTTCATTGAGATAGAAAGGAAGATTGACATAATGCCATTGGGGACGATCCCAGTTCGTGCGACGGATGCGATCCGACCAGATTGCTGCCTGTGTAAATATCCATTGATCCCGGGAAGCCTCGCCAATTTGTTCGGGAATTATAAAGTCTTCTTTGACTCGTGGATGTTTCCTGAGAGTATCGGATATCTGAAGCCTTTGTTCCTGGGACAACTGTTCATAAGCAATCATCGCGATAATACGGTGGCCCGAATCCCACCACCCCAGAACTTCCTGTTGATACGTCACAAGTATCAGCAAACCTAAGCAACACAGAAACCGGTTTCGATGTGGAATCATGATCTGTCATCCCTTCTTTCCATATTCGATTCACCTAACCCCAAAGTCGCTTCTGTTGCCCGCCTCCATTGGACATTAACGGGCTTCATCACTCCTGACAGTATCTGTAGCGTATTATCGCAGCTTTCAGGTAACTACTCTTAGCGTACTTTCATGAACTGAAATCTCTTCGTCAAGCCGATACTGTGACTTCGTTAGATGCATTTCTCTTTCCGAAAGTTACACCAGGCTACATCGGCCAACGATCGACAACCTTTTCGTCTGACAACCACCTAATCACTGAAACAGGTAACCCTTATCAAATGGTAGAACGGGCCATTCTAACTGTCATCCATGGTTACTGGTCACTGTCCTAAAGTCAGACCCCTCTGGCAAGTTGTAATTCAGACTTATTTTTCCGTATCATGTTCCACAGCATCAACCGGGTGAATTATCGGCCAGCAAACAATCCCTATGGATCGCTGGTGTTAAATAATCGGTTGGAACCGCACTTCTAGCACTGGGGTCACAGAACCTCTTGAATAACATTCTTGACCATTACAAATTTCGATAAACCGAACGGAGTTATCCGAATGTCATATACCTTTGAAGCCGGTCAGATGTACCGAATGCCAACCCATTTTGGTCCGGCAACTGGACCAAGACGAGGTCCCAATGGTCAAAAATTCCCTTGTAAGGATAACCCTAAGTCCACACGTATTCATGTGTCATTTCTTTCAAATGCAAAGCAGCTCGAGGCATTGTTACCACCCGGTTTTACACTCCATGGAGATCCTGTTGTCACAGTGTTTGCGGCATATATGACAGAAATAGCATGGTTGGCAGGTCGTGGATACAATGTTTTAGGCGTAACTATTCCTGCAAGATTCTCCGGAAAGAAAGACACTGCCATCGGTCCGTTTCTCACCGTGCTTTGGGAAAATTTGGCAGACCCAATCATCACCGGAAGGGAAGAGCTTGGGTTTTCAAAAATCTATTGTGAATTGCCGGAAATAACTATCATGAACGATTCTGCTTCAGCGGACGCGTCGTGGCTGGATTTCCATTTCCTGAACATCACAGTCCAAAACCTTAAACCACGAAGTGAACCGTTTGTTGAAGATAAGGTTGATGGCCAGCTTCACTACAAATATGTGCCACGCACAGGTCAGTGGGGTTCTTCAGATTGTCAGTACGCCGTAATCACACCTTCAGAAGGGTCCAATGCTCTCGTTCAGGACGACCTGGTTGGAGATGGAACAGTAAACTGGACTCCCGCAAAGTGGGAAGATCTGCCCACATTCTATCAAGTAGTGAACGCTTTCGCTCAGCTCGAGGTAAAAGACTTCTTGGACTGTGGTCTCTCCCGATCCATAGGTGGCAGGGACCTGAGTGACCAACGTATCCTAATTTGAAATCGCCGAATCACAGCTAATATCGCGAACCGGACCAATTTATTTGACCTTTCCGAACAGCGTCTATAACTTTGTTGTCGCAGTGTCGAGAAATGTTGTTTTCTCACCACAGTGATTCCACCGGAAAGCTACTGCGCACTGGAATTTTCGAATCTGCCAATACGGTTTCTGTTACGGAGAGGAACCTTGAACAGACCAGCACCCTTTGTATTCATGGCGTGTATCACTTTCACACTTTATCCACCCGCCTGTTTGGCCAACAAAACGGATCACGGCCAAACTCCCAATATCATCCTTATTATGACCGACGACATGGGATACGGAGACCTGGGAATTAAGGGGAATCCCCATATCAACACACCTCATATTGATCGGCTGGCATCTCAAAGCGCTGAAATGACTTCCTTTTATGTATCCCCTGTTTGCGCACCTACCCGCGCAAGTCTTATGACTGGACGCTACAACTACCGAACCGGTGTCACAGACACCTGGGTGGGTCGCGCTATGATGGATACAAAAGAAGTAACACTTGCGGAAGTCCTTCAACAAAATGGTTACACCACCGGTATTTTTGGAAAATGGCACCTTGGCGACGCCTACCCCATGCGCCCCATGGATCAGGGCTTTGATGAATCGTTGATTCATCTTGGTGGAGGAATTGGGCAACCGTCTGATCCCCCCGGTGGTAGCAGTTACTTTGATCCGATTCTTCAGTATAACGGTCAAGCGGTCCACACTCGGGGTTATTGTACCGATGTCTATTTTGATGCTGCCTTAAAGTGGATCAAGCAGAATCGTAGCCAGCGATTTTTTGCCTATCTTCCGACCAACGCTCCACACGGGCCATTCCAGGTCCCGGAAAGCTATTATGCACCCTACCGCAATGCAGATCTCTCAAATGAGCGTTTTCCGCAAACCGTCGGCCACAAGATTGCCGGGAAGGCAAACACCGACCGTCGTGCTCGCATTTTTGGAATGATTACCAATATTGATGATAATGTTGGACGCTTATTGAGTCAGCTCGATGTACTTGGATTATCAGAAAACACGCTGGTTCTGTTCATGACGGACAATGGGCCCAACGGACAGCGATACAATGCCGGCATGCGTGCCCAAAAAGGCAGCGTCTATGAAGGCGGTATTCGCACCGTCTTTTTCGCACGCTGGCCTAATCATATCAAACCTGGACACCAATCCGACCGCATCGCCGCACATATCGACGTAATGCCAACCCTCCTTGACGCCTGTCATATTGATTATGCAAACACTCTGGATGTCGATGGGCGCAGCTTGTTACCTCTGTTAACGAACCGATCTCCAGACTGGCCGGACCGCTCGATTTTCTTTCAGTGGCATCGTGGTGATACGCCTCTTCCGTATCGAGCATGTGCCGTACGCAGTCAAAACTGGAAACTCGTACAACCTCTGGGCATTCAGGAGGGATCATACTCCCCAGGCGTGTCAGGGTTTGAACTCTACGATATGACTCGCAACGGGTTGGAAATGCACAATGTTGCAGATGACCACCCGGAGGTGATGAAGCATTTGATCGAACAGTACGACAACTGGTTAACCGATGTGGGTCAATCAAGAGGATATCATCCACCACGTATTCATCTGGGATCCCGACATCAAAATCCCATCACCCTTACCCGACAGGATTGGCGTAAAACCAGTCAAGGTGGTGGCTGGGAACCCGATGCAAGGGGCCATTGGCTTACCTTTGTTACAAGACCAAAAAGCTTCGATTTCACAGTGCGATTTCCTCGAAAAAAATTAGGACTGCTGAATACACCAGGAACCCTTGAACTCGTGATCAACAAAGCTTCATACACCGCTTCGATTGACGGCTCATCCTCCTCACATCAATTTCGATCTATTCATATCCCAAAGGGAAATGCACGTATTGAGGCGAGATTTTGGAACAACGATAAATTTCAAGGTGTTTACCAGATTGTGGTCAGCTATAGTCAGAATGGCCCTGAAAACCCTTCATTGATGTTTTGCAGATAACGGATCTCGAAGGTCCCAATCAGATTCGCATGCATGCCGGTACCCAGATTCCAACTATAACCTCCCTTTTTCCAAGGAAGCAGGTATTGAATGAACTCTTCAAGACGTGATTTTCTTCGTTGGGGATCTCAGAGCGGATTGATGGCATCCATGGGCGGACTCACGGGCATGCACGGTATCTTCTCCAGACCACTGTCCGCTTCATCGATGGATCTGGACAGGGTGGCGTTACGACCGGAAATTGAACCATTGGTTCGACTGATTGAAATTACTCCACGTGAACAATGTTTTTTCATGATGGCCGACCAAGTACGCCAGGGAGTGCCCTATCGAACGTTTCTGGCAGCGCTGTTTCTAGCTGGAATTCGCAATGTAAACCCCCAACCCCCGGGTTTCAAATTTCACTGCGTATTCGCCATTCACTCGGCGCATGAGATTAGTCTCCAGTCCGCAGTTCAGCATCGCTTGTTACCGCTGTTTTGGGCACTGGACAATTTTAAACAGTCGCAACAACAAGACATCGAACAAGGAGACTTTGAGCTCCGTCCTGTGAGCCACCCCCTACCCCTCGCAAGTCAGGCATGGCATGAGTTTCATCGTGCCATGGAAAACTGGGATGAAGAACGGGCAGACCGGGCCATTGTCACACTTGTACGTAATCAGAGTTCACATGCGATTATCGAATCCCTGTGGCAATACGGTGCACGCGATTACCGTAATATTGGACACAAGGCGATCTTCGTCGCAAACAGTTGGCGAACGCTACAGACCATTGGATGGCAGCATGCCGAACCTGTATTGAGATCTCTGGTGTTAGGACTGCTGGACTTCAAAGATGAAACAGTTAACCACTATGCCTATCAGGATCAATCCTATATTCCCAACGCAGACCGGGCCAAACAGATCTTACAACAGCTCCCAGCCAGTTGGTCCGGTACGGAAGCAGAACCCGCTTTTACAAGGGAACTGCTGAATGTTCTGAGAACAGGAAACTTCCATGACGCTTCCACACTAATTACAGAGGGCTTGCAAAAGAAACAAATTCAGGCTGGCGCTGTTTGGGATTCAATTCACCTTGCCGCCGGTGAACTAATGATCCGACAACCCGGTATTTATGGCATTCACACGATCACCTCAACCCATGCTCTTCGATATGCCTTTCAAACCAGCAATCAACCTGAAACACGCCTCACTTTGCTCTTGCAGGGAGCCGGTTGGATCTGCCAATTCAAAAATTTCATGTCGACCGTACCTAAGGGATTGGGCACGCGCAACATTCTTGATCTTCAATCCTCTGGCCAGCCCGCCTCACCGGAAGCGACCATTGAAAGTATTTTTTCCCTGATCGAGCAAGATCCACACGCTGCGGCAGAACAAACCTTCGGCTATGCCCAACGTTTTCCAAACGCTACCGCCTATGGAAAACGGGCACGACACCTGACACTGACCAAAGGAACCGATGCACACCACTACAAATATCTGAGTTCTATCATGGAAGATTACCATCTCGTAAACAAAGCCTATCGTCCTCACATGCTCGCTGCATCCGTTTATTATCTTTGTGGATCCACTCTGCCCGATTCGCCGGTTATGGAACGCGCACGGGAAGCCCTTCACATCGCTGGTTGATTCCAATCTTTACTTGACGAATCTTATTTGTTGCAGCCCTCGCTCTGAATGAAAGACACCTTTTCCGATGAAAAGTCTACCGCTCTTTTCCCAGGTGCTACTAACGTGTTTTTTTCAAACCATGCATGTTACTTCTTCCTCGGAAAACTTACATGCAGCCACACAGCCCAACGTGATTATTATTTTCGCTGACGATCTCGGATATGGTGATCTCGGGTGTTTTGGTCACCCGACCATTCGTACTCCTGAACTCGATCGGATGGCTCGTGAGGGCATGAAACTAACGCAATTCTATTCTGCAGCACCCGTGTGTACACCCAGCCGCGCAGCTTTAATGACCGGTCGTTTGCCAGCTCGCAATGGTATGTGCAGTAACAAACGGCGCGTATTGTTCCCCACTTCAAAAGGGGGGCTGCCTGCATCAGAAATGACTCTTGCCGAGCGTCTTCAGGATCAAGGATACGCCACCGCATGCATCGGAAAGTGGCACCTCGGACATCGGGACCAGTACTTGCCAACCCAACATGGTTTCGATTCTTATTTCGGAATTCCTTATTCCAACGACATGGACCGAAACCCAGACTCTCCGAAAGGTCGCGCTGCTTTCCTAAACCCGTTGTTTCAGTACTGGAATGTTCCATTAATGCGTGACCAAAATATTGTTGAACAACCCGCAGACCAACGAACCATCACCAAACGATATACAGAAGAAGCGATCAACTTCATTCACAGCAACAGCAGCCAACCTTTCTTCCTTTACCTTCCACACAGCCTCCCACACGTTCCACTGTTCCGATCTTCTTCGTTTGTCGGTCGCAGCCCACGAGGGCTCTATGGTGACGTCATTGAAGAAATCGATTGGAGTGTAGGACAAATACTTGAAACCCTTCGTCAAACCGGAATCAGCGAAAAAACGCTGGTCTTTTTCACCAGCGATAATGGCCCATGGCTTATTTTCAATGAACAGGGTGGATCGGCGGGCTTACTGAGGGGAGGCAAAGGCAGTACCTGGGAAGGTGGAATGCGTGAACCAACACTCGCCTGGTGGCCTAAAACTATTCCACCCAACAGCGTAGCTACCGATATCTGCAGTACCATGGACATCTACGCCACAGTCCATCATGCAGCGGACATTTCTCTCCCACAAGACAGAATTCTGGACAGTTATGATATGATGCCGATCCTGACAGGTCGTGGAGCTTCCATGCGTAAGCTCTTGTTCTATTACCGTGGTTACAACCTGATGGCAGTGCGTAAAGGACAATGGAAAATGCACCTCATGACGCAGGAATCTTATGGACAACCCGCCCCCGTAAAGCACGATCCTCCCCTGTTATTTAACCTCGACCATGATCCTTCGGAAAAATACAACCTGGGAGAAAGCCGATCCGAAATTATCGCAACAATCATGAAATCTGTTGCCGCGCATAAAGCGACCCTGAATCCGGCAGTATCAGAGCTTGAAAAATAATATTTGGCACTATTCGATTCACCTTAAAGACCGCCAAATCCCCTCACAATCTTGCATGGAAACGACTGGCGGAATTGCGATCTTCTCGTCAATGAAAGATCCACATAACCACGTTGTGCGTTCTACCAAGCAGCCTCGTAACGCTCTGTCTCCCCCTTTCAACGCATTCCCTCATACCTGGGAAACCGAGAACCGTTTCCCATCAAGATCGTACGTTTTAAACGATTTAAGATTCCGTCGCATGTTCGAGTAATATGCCCGATAATCAAATTATGAAACGTCCACTCCTTAAAAATTTGTTTCTGCTCGGTACCAGTTCCTGTCTCTGTGTCTTTGTCGTTCTTTACGGACTACCCGTTTTTGCTCGATGGTACGGCATACACGATCCGCTCTTTCGTTACGAAAATCAGGTGTCTTTATGGGCTCCCGATCCTGACATTGGCTTTGTGAATCGACCTGACTTTTTCGCCTATTGTTTTGGAAATATTACTTTACGTACGAACCAAAAAGGATTTCGAATTTCCCCAAAGGATCCTGATAAATCCGAACTTTCTTCGCAACAAATCATTGGGATCGGTGACTCCGTCATGTGGGGTACTTCCGTTGACGAACAACAGTCACTTCTGGGTTATTTGCGCCATCGACTTGAACCGAAAAGCCATTACGACGTCGTTAATGCAGCTGTTGTGGGACACAGCACCCTACAAGAAGTACAGTTCTTCGAAAAATATATTCTCCGTATGAAGCCGGACATCGTACTCATTAATTTCTGTGTAAACGATTTTCTGCCTAGTGAAGATCCCTTTCAAAATATTCGGTCCATCCAAGTTCGTTACCTGGAAGAACAAAAGCATATCCCCAATCTTTGGACTTCCGATCAGCAGATGCAGATCGACAAGATGATCAACATACTTAAATCCGCTGACAACGTATGGTCCATGATGCAATCCGGCGATTCCATTTCCAGCTCTCTCCGGGACGACCTTTTTATTCTCCGTCCGTTAGAACAGTTGTTAATTCGATGTCAGGAAAATAACATTCGCCTGATCGTTTTACTCATTCCACCTCGCGATCCGAGCGCGTTTTATCAAACCATAGCTAGAAAAATCATCCATCAATTACAGGAACACGGGGGAGAATGGCTTGACTTTCAGCCATACCTTCCATCGAGCAAGAATTCTCGAACGGGTCTTAACAGCTCACCGTCATCACCTTTCGGCTGGCTGACCCACCTAATGACTAACCAGTCTCTGAACAACATTGTACGGCTAAACCACATTGAACACCTCCAAGAGAACCTGCTGTATATCGATCAGTTTCACCCTACTCGAAAAGGAAACGCTCTCATCGCCGATCACCTGGCGCGTTATATCATGGATAACTAACGTTCACTTTCTCTTCACTGCTCGGCGACATTTGGTCTGACTTGACGGTTCTGATGCCCCTCAGGAGGGACCTGTCCTCATTGAGGCAACTGCTATGTCATTGTAGGTTTGACACACCATAAACTGTTTTTCTTGACCACATCCGGTTATCAACAATGTAACCAAGCCACGCGTTTTTCACTTGACGTTCTAAGATCTGAAACCTGTATTGTCTCATGTGGCTGTTTAATCAAATCCCACTCAGGCAGAAACCAATCCCGTCGGTCGGAATATTTCTGTCTCCGTTCTCTTTTTTAACCAAGGAGTATTCATTGATGCCACATTCATTGTTCGATATGACGGGGCGCGTCGCTGTGGTATCCGGAACGGCGAGAGGAATGGGACGAGCCATGGCTCTTTCGTTTGCCGAAGCTGGAGCTGACACTGTCCTGATTGACAAAAATGAAACCGATAACCTAAAGACATCCGAAGCCGTCAAACAACTGGGACGGCAAGCCTTGACCATCTGCTGTGACGTGAGTGACAGCACTCAAATCGAACACCTGTATCAAGAAGTTGACAAGCATTTTGGTCGCGTCGATGTGGTAGGAAACGTCGCTGGCGAAGGTCTTCTAACCAACCCTGAAACCTTGACTTCGGAAGAACTTACTCACGTCTTGAACAATCTGGTTGTAGGACGGTTTATATCCTGCCGTGAAGCTGGAAAACGCATGCTTGCAGCTGGTAAAGGAAGCATCATAAACATTGGTTCACTGGCTAGTATCACGGCACTGGGAAGAGGACATCTCGCTTATTCCATGGCCATGGGTGCCGTGGCACAAATGACACGAGAGTTATCCACGGAATGGAGTGGTCGGGGTGTCCGGGTAAATGCCATTCTGCCCGCCCAGGTAACCAACCCCGGACTGTTAAAACGGATGGCGTCGGATCCACATCTGGAGAATACTTTTTTGAATGGTATTCCAGCCGGACGCATGGGGATACCTGATGATATCAGAGGTCTGTCCTTACTACTGGGTTCCGATGCAGGAAGTTGGATTACCGGCGCTCTCATTCCGATGGATGGCGGTAACCTTGCCATGAATGCAGGAGGCACCCCCGGCTGGTTAGGTACACATTAAAATACCTGACGGACCATTCCAGAAACAACGGATGTACAAGACACTAGAACATGTTCTGTTTACATCCGAAAACCTATCCCCAACAGTCCTTGTACCGCCCAAACTGTTACCCCTTATATATCCAGAACCGGGCGAACGGGCTGACCCACGATTAAGGTCATAGCTGTAATGAAAATGGCGATCCAAAACGGTGATATTCATTTGATGGATCTCCCAACCCGCATGCCTTTCCGGTATGGCATCGCAACTATGACCGAAGCACCCCTTGTTTTTGTGTCTCTTGATGTGCACATTCAAGGAGCTATTTTTAAAGGCTGTTCTTCCGATATCCTACCACCACAATGGTTCACTAAGAATCCCTGTCGGGACTTCACGGAAGAACGGGCAGAAATGCTGGACGTGATTCAACACGCGTTAGAATTGGCCATCAACTTGCGCGCTAACTCTGCATTTGACTTGTGGATGCAACTTTATCATCAGCAAGCGGAATGGGGGGCAAACCAGGGTTTGTCTCCTTTGCTTTCAAATTTTGGAACGACCTTCATTGAACGGGCACTTATCGAAGCCACCTGTAAAGCATATGGTAGTTCTTTTGCTGACGCCGTGAAAACAGAACTACTGGGAATTGATCTTTCAAGAATACATCCTTCCCTGACGGGGCTATCACCTCGGAATCTACTCCCACAACATCCCCTACAAAACATCATCGTAAGGCACACGGTAGGACTGACAGATCCCTTGTCAAACTCTGATATCAACGATGTCAACAAAACCCACGACGGACTACCACAATCACTCATTGACTGTATTGATAGTTATGGTCTCAAACATTTCAAACTCAAATCAAGCGGTCAATTGGATATTGACCAGGATCGGTTTCAGGATATCGCACGTATTCTTGAAAAACATACGGATTCCGTTTACTCGTTCAGCATTGACGGAAATGAACAATTTCCTTCAATCGAATCCTTCCAGGACTATTGGAACAGCCTGACAAGTCAGCGTGATCTGAAACCATTTTTCCAACACCTGCTTTTTGTAGAACAACCGTTAGATCGTACAACTGCGCTTTCTCGTGAAACCGGAATATCGTTTTCATCATGGAAACAACCCCCTCCTGTCATCATCGACGAATCAGACTCACGTTTTGACTGTCTTCCGCTGGCACTTCAGCTGGGTTATATCGGAACAAGCCACAAAAACTGTAAAGGTGTATTTCGAGGTATCGCGAGCAAATGCCTGCTTGCTTTACACCAGGCTGACAGACCGGAACAACCTACCATGATGAGCGGTGAGGATCTTGCCAGTCCCGGTCCCGTTTCCGTGTTACAGGACCTGGCAGTCAACGCAACTCTAGGAATTGAAAGCGTTGAGCGCAATGGCCATCATTATTTTGCAGGACTATCCCAATTTTCAGAGATTCTGCAACAACAAATGCTTTCTCACCATGGTGACCTCTACCATACCAGTCCTCTTGGATGGCCCACGCTTACTATACGCAAAGGAAGACTGAATCTAACCTCCGTCACGAACGCACCTCTGGGAGTGGGGTTTAACCTCGACACGACACAATTATTGTAACGTGAGAAAACTGTGTGCTTAACTTCACGTCAACATTCTAATCCCTGAAGTAATCTATCCACCCATTTACAGGAAATGAACCATGACGACTCCCTTCATTCAAACAACCATTGTTGGAAGTTATCCGGTTCCACTATGGCTACCTGTCTATCCAACGCGCTCCCATCTAAAAGACGCGATTCTGGTTGTATTAAAAACACAGGAACTCGCAGGCCTCGATCTCATCAGTGATGGTGAACTGGGAAGATTTGATATCAATCACCCGGAAACCAATGGCATGATCGACTACTTCGTGAAACCCTTAAAAGGAATTGAAACTTCGCTATCACATGAAGAACACCAGTTGTTTCAAAATCAATACGGGATGGGATTCCGTAAACACCCTTCTGGAATCGTTCGTTCGACCATTTCAGATGGCAGTCTTGATCTGCAGAGTGACTATCTGGCCGCTGCCCAGGCAACAACATGTCCTGTCAAGTTTACGGTTACCAGTCCCTACATGCTCGCCAAAACACTCCTTAATCATCATTATCACAACATGGAAGAACTTACCTGGGCCATTGCAAACGTTCTTCGCTGCCAGATTGCACGCATCGAGGCACCTTTCATCCAGATTGACGAAGCTCATTTGCCCGGATCGATTGGCGATTCTGCACTGGCTGCCGACACCATTAATCACATTCTTCAAGCGGCGCCCCATCAAACAGGTGTACACTTATGCTTTGGAAATTATGGAGGACAGACTATTCAGGAAGGTACTTATGAAAAATTACTCCCCTTTTTCAATACGTTACAGTGTGATTTCCTACTGCTAGAATTCGCCCGACGTAACCAGGAATCGATAGAGTTGTTTCAGGAACTGAAACCGTCTCTCCGACTAGGCATTGGTGTCATTGACATCAAAGATCTGGAAATAGAAACCCCAGACATCATTGCCAGACGTATTGAAGACGCCGTACAAAAGCTGGGCGCAGAACGCGTTCGTTGGATCCATCCTGACTGTGGATTCTGGATGCTGCCGAGAACGGTTGCGGATCAAAAAATGCAGGCACTGGTCAAAGGACGTGACCTCTTTTACCAGTAAAGCAGCTCTCTGTCCTATTCGGGATTCAAGGTAAACGGCACCTCACATGCCCTCGATCCTCAGCCGTCACAAATTAAAATGTATCTTCATTATGACGGAATCATTTGCTCGATGGTCTGTGCGAGAGAATATTCACATTCAAAACCAATCATTTTTCGAATTTTTGTTAGATCGGGTACCCGTCTGCGAATGTCTTCAAAACCCCTATGATACGCTTTGTCATAAGCAATGTGTTTAATCACTACGTCCAACCCTACTCTCCTCACTACTTCCTCTGCCAGGGAACGAATGCTTACAGGAGTATCGCTGCCAATATTAAAAATTTCACCTTGGGCAGCTGGGGTCGACATTAATTCGGTAACCGCTCTAACAACATCCTGTACGTGTGCAAAGCAACGAATTTGCTGGCCATCGTCATATACTACCACGGGGCCTCCCGCCAAAGCCTGTTCAATAAATCGTGGAACCACCATACCGTAATGTCCTACTTGTCGAGGACCCACTACATTAAAAAAACGACCCACAATTACCGAAACACCGTACTGCTCAGCGTATGCCAATGCCAGAAATTCATCAATGGCTTTGGAACACCCATAGGCCCATCTCGCTTTGCTTGTCGGACCAAAAACCATGTCGTCCTCTTCCGACCATTGTTGTCCTGGGTGTTTTCCATAGACCTCACTGCTGCTTGCCAGAAACATACATTTCCCTTTGTTCTGTGACTTCGCAAGCTCACTTAATAATCGTTCCGTCGGATAGATGTTTGTCTCAATCGTATGCACAGGATCATCCGCTACCAGTTTCACACCAACAGCCGCTGCCAAGTGATAGATCTGATCTGCCTTCCCTATTAGTTCCGTAACCAAATCACCATCTGAAATACTGCCTTCCACAAATTCAAAATGCGATTCTTCAAGCAGATGTTGAATATTATTCCGTGCACCTGTAGACAGGTTGTCAATCACGGTAACATGATGTCCACGATTCAAAAGTGAATCGGCAAGGTGACTGCCAATGAAACCTGCCCCACCCGTTATCAAACTATGAGTTTTCCTCTTTTGCACCATTTTATTCCCATCGAAAACAAACAAAACCGTACATAATAAACGGCAGGATTGCTGGCCCGGTTTTTCTTACCCGTCGGGGAAAATCATGAGCGCACCTAACATTTCAGAATAAATGTTCCGCGAACGGGTGTCCAATCCAGCCGATCATATCCTCAGAACATTGACAAACTCTTCTCACCAATTTAACGTAAAAAACATAGACCCATGTCTCCGTTTCCAGTGCGATATAACTTGCAACGTATTTCCTGCTACGGCAAAGTTCTATCAAGAATTCTGGACGTATTTCGTTCACACGAAATTCGGGGCAACAACTGAAGATCCCTAAGGTAATCCGTTTCTCTTTAGACTTTACAATCGGCTAATCACGTTCGTACCCTTACTCCATTATTCAGGAATGCTTCCGCACCAACATGACCCCACCTCATTCCCGATCTCAATCGGAAATTCATTCTTCCGACCGCATCGAGCAGTGTGAATCCGTTATCGGTCACAGATTTAAGAATCGACAACTTTTGCGATCTGCACTCACACATGCCTCCGGAGCCGACCATCGACTCGCATCGAACGAGCGGCTCGAATTCCTGGGTGATGCCATTCTTGGAATGGTTGTATGCGAACTTCTTTTTCAACAATTCCCTGACTACCTGGAAGGGGAATTAACACGTATCAAATCAGTTGTAGTCAGTCGTACAACATGTACCAACATCAGTAAACAGCTTGACATCCAGCCTTTCCTTATTATTGGAAAGGGACTGACGGGAAACGCTACTGTTCCCGCATCTGTTCTAGCCAATGTACTGGAGGCTCTCATTGCAGCTATTTATCTCGACAGCGGCATGGAGGCAGCAAGAGCATTTATCGTCCGAAATCTTGAAAAAGAAATCCTGCAAGTGGCCCACGAATCGATTAACGGTAATTTCAAATCCCATTTGCAGCAGTTGAGTCAAAAACACTTTAACCTGACTCCCACCTACGAACTGGTTGAGGAAAAAGGCCCAGACCACAACAAGTGCTTTAAAATTGCCGCTATGATCGGCCTAAAAAGTTATCCCGCTGCTTGGGGTCGAAACAAGAAAGAGGCAGAACAACAAGCTGCCCTCAACGCCCTTAATCAGCTGACGGAAAATAGAAAGACCGTTAGCGCCGATTGAAAACTTCAAACGGGTCACAACAAAACATATCGGCGGGTTACCGGAATCACAAACAGCGTATCTAAACCGATACCGGACTGATCATGATTTTCAACAAGAGCTAACAGGCCAATAGAACTGAAAACATGATTTCAAAAATTTCTATCGGTATAAAAAACATCGAGGCACCTTGTATAACAAGGTGCCTCGATCTCGTTGTTGCAATTAAAGAAAGATGGCTACTTCTTCTTGGTAGCTTTCTTCGCAGCCTTCTTCTTCACTACTTTTTTCTTAGCGGCCTTCTTAGCGACCTTCTTTACGACTTTTTTAGCGGCCTTCTTTTTGGCCTTCTTAGCTGCTTTTTTCGCCAAGGCTCTTCCTCCTTAAGGAACCTCATGACAGCACCGCCTTGTTAATCCGGTATCCAGTTAAGTTTTCCGGCAAAGGCTCGCTGTCGTGACATCAAAAAATATTTTTCCAAGCCTAAGAGCAACGCTCTCTCAGACTCGAGTTTCTAAAGAGCGAACACACTCTTTAGAAAACCACTCAAGCAAACATCACATTCCAACTACACCAAGGTTGTTAAAATATATCCGTTTGCCACCGCGTATGTTAATCATTTCTCATTATGACGCAACACATTTAAGCATGGAAAATCACAATGAGGATGATGTACACCGTTGGGGTTATCGACGTTTTGATGGTTACTTGTTTACAACATTATTAAAAAGTTATTTTTTTCTCGACGCACTCATCCTGAACCAACTCTTATTTAGACATTCTTTTTTTGTAGCATCATTCGTTTTCAGATGGGTTTCGGGAGGTGATTTGACTTGCCATTAATAATTTTTCAATAGCGAGAAGCACTGCTCAACCTCTTCACTTTTTTCTCATCATTCCAAACAGGTAGCGATAGCAACTCGAATACCAATCGTAGTAACTCACTACCTATAGTAAAGTGTAAGGACGCTCATAGAATCATGAGTACCATCACCTGAAAACATACGATACAATCGGATTGGTTATTATTACTTGTATCTTATTGGTGTAGCTCAATGGCTTCGGTTTCTCCATTTGAGAATTCGCTCCCTAGCTCACAGTCGAGCGGAACAAAGATTCCCAATAAAGAATCTTTGTTACAGACGCAACGTTTGCTGACAGTTGCCAACCAACTGACTCTTTCACGGCTGGTTCTCACCGTCTTCTTTGTCGCGATAATTAGTTCCGGACCATGGAAATGGCTGGGACTCGAACACATGACCTGGTCACTTATTCTTTTTGTCATCGCTACCTCAACGGATGCTTTGGATGGATATCTCGCTCGCCGATGGCAACAGGTTTCTGCCCTGGGCCGTATTCTTGATCCATTCGTAGACAAAATTATTATCTGCGGTGGCTTCATATGCTTAATTCCAGATCCCAATTCTGGATTAGCCGCATGGATGGTAACTCTGATAGTAGCCAGGGAATTATTGATCACCGTTGTCCGTAGCTTTCTCGAACAACATGGTGCCGACTTTTCTGCTTCATGGTCTGGAAAAATTAAAATGATCCTGCAGAGTGTTACCGTCGGTTACATCTTATTTTATCTAGGCCCACGAGAGTACTTCACCATGCTTGACGATCATACAGCGAAAGTCGTTCGAGACCTTTTGATCTGGTCTACACTGATCTCGACCGGCTACAGCGGTTGGATCTACGTCCGCCGTGGTTTAGGGCTTTTCCGGCAAACGGACTAAAACATCGATTCGCCTAGCACACAGATTTAAACGTGTAACCTGCATAACGCAAAACACGTTTCTAGATGCATCCAGTATCCTAAGCAAGATCGAAATCCCAACACCAAATAACGCAGCAGCTTCTTCTCGATGTGTCACAACTGTTTATTTTAAAACCCTTTAGGCATTACTGAATACGCTATATAGTCTGCTCGTTCCAAGCTTGCTTATTCCCCGAATTGTCGATATGCCCAACTAGACGGTAGCCAACCCACCAGGTTCGTGTACAATAAATAAGTAAGAAATGCAGGAGGCGTTGTGATCTATATTTCAGCTCTTGACGCACTGGGACATGGAACCGGAAAAACCCGCTGTCCAGGCTTCACAAGCGCATCATGAGGTAGTGGACATGTTGGCAAAACCAATGGTGATTTTTTCGTTAGGTGTGTCGGTGAGTGTAGCATTTCTATTTATTTTCGACCTCGCTTCGAATATGTTGTTTTTGCGGCCTTCCGTCGGCGCAGAAATTCTTTTTGTGGTCGCAGCACTCGCTACAACTTATCTAGGCTGGGAAACGTTTAGGGAAATCAGCTGACAAGCAGAAGCGGACTTCTTACTTTAGAGAATCCTGGATCATCGCTTCTATCATTCCCGCCAGCGTGTATTGCTCCGCTTCGACGTTTACCTCAAGGCCTAATTTTTCGGCCGCCTGGCTTGTCACCGGACTGATACTAGCAATACGAATTTTCGATTCCGGATTTTGATATAGAGAATCGCCATAACGTGCAACAAAGGACCGCGCAATCGATGGGCTCGTAAGGGTTATCCAGTCGACTGTATCGGTTTCTATCATTTTCCGTAACCTGTTATCCGGACATTCAATATCCACATTTCTATACACGGATACTTCTTCTACTTCCGCCCCAAATGAACGTAAAAGTCGCGGCAACACATCACGGCCACGATCCGCACGTGCCAAAAGAACGCGCTTTCCAACTACCTGATCTGCCAATGTCTCGGCAAGCGCTTCGGATCTAAAGTTTTCCGGAACAACATCCGCAACCAAACCATAGTCCAGAAGAGAGGCACTCGTTGTAGAACCGACAGCAGCGAGCCTTGCATTTCCGATACAGCGTATGTCCTTTCCTATTTCAAACAACCGCTTCATGAAGGACTCTACACCATTGACACTGCTGAAAACGATCCAATCAAAATGCTGGAGATGCTTCAATACTTGGTCCAGCAAAGTATAATCTTCTACGGGATCAATACGGATCATGGGGAACATATGAACGTGCGCACCTTGCGCTCTGAGTTCCGCTGCAAAGGATTGCGCCTGAAGTTCAGGCCGAGTCACCACAACTGATTTGCCAAACAACGGTTTATTCTCAAACCACTGCAGTCGTTCTGACAATTTCGTGACAGGACCAATAATAATCACTGCCGGTGACGCTACCCCCTTCTGTTGAAACTGTTCGGGAATCGTTTTGAGTGTACCTGAAATCGTTTTCTGGTTTGGAAGTGTTCCAGACACAACTACGGCTGCTGGAGTATCTCCACTCATTCCCGCCTTTATCAACGAATCACAAATGGAAAATAATCGTTCCGCTCCCATGTAAAGAACCACGGTTCCACGAAAAGAGGCCATCGCTGACCAATCCAACTGACTCTGCTGTTTTTTTGGATCTTCATGGGCCGTCGCCAACAGCACTGCACTGGAATATTCACGGTGTGTGAGCGGAATACCCGCATAAGTAGAAGCACCACTACCAGCAGTAATACCAGGCACTATTTCAAAAGGTATGCCTGCTTTTATTAATGCCTCGGATTCTTCACCCCCGCGGCCAAAAATAAAAGGATCGCCTCCTTTGAGTCGCACCACTGTTTTCCCGTCACGTGCAAACTCGACCATTTGCGCCTGCACATCTTCCTGAGAAAGTCTCCTGCCTACCTCGCTATCACCCAGGGATATAAGCTCTGCTAGCTTATTAACCCGATACAGCAAGACTGGATTGACCAGATAATCGTAGATAACAACATCTGCTTTTGCCAAACATTCCATACCGCGAACGGTAATCAAATCCGGTGCACCAGGACCAGCACCTAATAGATACACTGTTCCGAACGGTTGCTTCATCATTCCAAGCTCTTATCTGTTGTGCCATACCCTAAACAGGAATCTGTTCTGATCAATCCTTATGTCTCAACCACACCAGGATTGTCTGTACCGTTTTCCAATTCTGATAAGTGGTTGACAATGCGCTGTCTAATGTCATCTCGAATTCTCCGAAAACATGTAATCTTATCTGTTGTCGCTCTGACAGGATCTTCAATCGACCAGTGGACATGACCGGGATGACCTTGAACGTGAAAACATTGATCTTTTGCATCATCACAAACGGTAATTACTATTGCGAAATCATGTACATCGATGTCAAACACGCTTTTCGAATAATATCCCGACATATCGATACCCTGTTCCTCAATCACACGACGTGCCATCGGGTGAACGCTAGCTGGCATCGTACCCGCACTCATAACTTTCCAGCCATTTCCTGCCACGTCTTTCCATATCGCTTCCGCCATCTGACTTCGACATGCATTGCCTGTACATACGATCAAAACAGTGTGATCTCGCCTTGATAGTGCTTTTGAAGAATGTGTCACTTTGCCCTCGTTCGATCTGTACTATCTGGGATACTCCTTAAATATGCTTTCTGATTTTGCAATCTGATCACAATAATTTTCATTATAACCCTGTTGATCCAAGCGGGCGAGTTGGCCTGCAACAGGGAATCTCCAGAAATGACTTCTATCGTCTTGTTAGCTGCTGCCGCTCTTCATCGTTTTTACGCTGGTGCTATTTTGTTTTTTTTCCGTACAATCATCTTTATCCTTTACATGGAATATCCTTGTGTCCTCAAAGAAAACAGCACAACAGATTGTCGACACACTTACTGATGTACCTGGCATCAGTACTCACAAAATTACCAGTCGTTTGTATGCACGTGCTGAAGAAGAATCCCAAAAGGGTGACCTCGACCTTGCTATCGCTTTGTTACAGCAATGCTGCCTTCAAGTTCCGGACCATCTTTTGTTTCGACAAACCCTCTGGAAGGTCACTCGTGTTAAATTCGACAATAGAAATCCAGGTTTTACAGAACGTCTATGTGGGCTCTGGGGGAAATGCCGGATCCAGTTAGCCAAATTAAAACAGAACGATCATCAATTGTTGATCGCCAGTGAATACACCCTGGGATACTGCATAAACGATATCTCTGTGCTACTCGATCAAGCAAGTGCCTGTGGACGACTTGGATTTGATTCAATCAGGGCATGGAGAATTCAATGTGCTCTCAAGCTAAACGCAAATCATCGTGATGGCCTTCGTGATTACGCCGTATGGAATGAAGAACATGGAAGGTTCGATGAAGCTGTTAAAATCTGGAACCAAATTCTGTTGCAGAACCCTTCCGATCGGGAAGCAAAACAGCGACGACTGGCACTAGAAACCAATATGATGATTCAGGATTTTGACAACGATCCGAACCAGATTTCCGATTCCCACAAAACAATTGATCGCTCCCTTTCCAAATCAGTCACCAACCCGTTAATTCATCACGATGGCAAATCCTCTTTTCATGCGGGAAAACAGCAGATTGCTAGACTCCAGAAACAGGTCGAACAAGCACCTGAAAACCTTCAAAACTATCTCAACCTTGCTCAGGAACACCGAAAGCAACATCAATTTCTGGAAGCCCAAGATACAATACTGCAGGCTTTACAATTATCAGGGGGAGATTTTAAAATCCGAGAACAATGGGAAGACCTTGAAGCGGAGTCCTTAGCCCATCGGCTTGCAACAGCAAAAAATCTAGGTAACAGGGAGCCCTCCGACCCACTGACCAGCAAACGAATTATCGCACTCGAAACAGAACTGAATGATTTTGAACTCGACTTGTATCGTCGACGAACAGACCGTTATCCAGATCAAATGGACTTGAAATATGAATTCGGGCTTCGTCTTCAACGCGCGGGCTTACTGAACGAAGCAAAACTTCAATTTCGATCAGCCTGTAACAATGCGGATATGCGAATCAGCGCCTTGGTTGCCCTAGGTGATTGTTATCTGAAAGAAGAAGCGGATCATGAAGCAAAACTCTGCTATAAGCAGGCAACACAATATCCTCCTTCTAGAAAAGACCGCCCTTTCGTAGACACGGCCAAGCACATGATCGAGAAGCTCGCACTTCCCGAAAAAGACGATTCGACCACGCACGAAATCTGAAACCCAGGAGTCCAAACCCGCACATCACAATTGTGACATGGCGGAATTGCTCAGTCTGCAGGACCAGTTGTCGGTGTGGTTGTGGATTGACCCTGGAAGATTTCGAGCAACCTTTTGGCTACATCGTCCGCCTGAGCAAGTTCTACAGCCTCTTCGAGATGATTGGTCGCATGATCTGGATAGCCCAAGAATCCGTAATGATAGCCTAGCAGAAATGACCCGAACGGCGCTGTCAGCTCCTGTTTCATATAGGATTCCAACGCTCTTAACTGACGTGTGTAGTCACCTATCTTGCCATAGTAATCACGGTAGTTTTCTACAAAAATACCCCAATCTTCCTCCTCCATCATTCCGAGTGCGCGATGGAGCGTTTCAGCTGACTCCATGTATTTCCCTGCTGCAAACTGCGCCTGTCCCAACAACAGGAATACGGGACCTTGGTCCTCCAGCTTTAACGATGATTGTTGTGCAAGTTTTAAAGCCTCGTCATAATTTCGGTCGCGAAAAGCGTCAATAGCGTCTTCCAGATAACGTTCTCCAACTGCAATATCTGGAGCCGGCGGCGCTGATTCGCTTTCCGGTTCTGCTTTGGGACGATCTTCCGTGTGAACCTCTCCTGACGAATCGGTCCATTCCCCGTATACGGTCACCGGTGCCCGAGCAATGTTAATTCCTACCGAACCTTGATAATGCCAATGATGGTAATCATAGCCATACCATCCAGGATGATGGTACCAGATAGGATAATTCCAGTAGCCAGGATAGGCCCAAGGACCCCAGTAACCAGGATAGGGACGATGATACCAAAATGGAGAATAACCCCATGCTGGTCCGTAACCTAAAGAAAGGAACCTACTACCTCCACCGAAACCGAAACTGAGCCAAAATCGACTTTGGCGTCGCCAACTCCGATGGTGACGGGCTCGTCGGTGTCTGCGAAAAGGAGCCCTTCTTACATGTGATATCGTTACATTTCTCCCTCGCCTAATAGACCGACCAGATCTGCGTTTCCGATCTCGTCTACCCCTCCTGTCAGCATTCCCTGCTAACTCAGTTTTGTCGGATTCGTTGATGCGTTCCGAACCACGTCTCTTCTCTTTGCGGTCCCGTCTCTTCTCATCACGCTCCCGACTCGAACGGCGACCAACTCGCGAATCCCTCTTCTCGTCCTTATTGCCTTGCAAAGATTCAGACCTGCGTTTTCGATCCCGTCTTTCGATGCTTTCCGAACCGGTCGTCACCTCAGACTTGCCAGATTCCTTGACACGTTCCGAATCTTGCTTTTTCTCATCACGTGCCCGTTTCCGCTCATCACGATCGCGCTTCTTATCACGCTCCCGACTCGAACGGCGATCTCGTGACTCCTT
>CAXEIY010000264.1:0-25656 GCA_963996245.1 uncultured Planctomycetia bacterium
ATCCTGGCCATCTTCATCCTGACCGTCTTCATTCTGGCCATCTTCATCCTGGCCATCTTCATTCTGGCCATCTTCATCCTGGCCATCTTCATCCTGGCCACTCTCATCCTGGCCACCCTCATCGTTCGAAGGTGTATTGGAGGTGGTTGCGTCTCCTTCAAGTGACTCCAATTCGCCCAGGTTTTTTCCAAGCTTCAGTAAACGTGTTCCGGACTCCATTTTTAATGTGATCTCGCGTTTACCAATCCGAACAACTTTAGCACGGAAACCCGGGATTTCAAAATCTTCACCATCTTTGAGGTATAGGGTTTCGTCTTGAGGTTCACTGTGTAGCCAGGCTTCTGGTATTTCACGATTCTCAAGTACGCGAGATCCAACAAACGTAAGTCGGTAATTCGCAGAATGATCAACCGTAACGGGGGGCGTTTCTTCACGCTCGGGAGGTGGGGCCTGATAGGGGGAGAACATTTTCCGATCGACGATGCTTTGGTAGGAATCGAAATCGGTAAAGGCGAGTGTGGCAATTTCCTTGTTCTCGATGTCCGGATCAATCAAGATGCTGCGTTTGGGAATGTCTCCAATGGCAACTCCTTCTAGCCGAATCATGACATTGAGGCCACCCGAACGGCTGCGACGACGGTCCGGTAGTACATTGATTTGTGTAATTTTGTGTAATAGCGGAGTTCGGTAGAATTCATAAAGAAACGTGACCAGTCCTTTCAACGATGTGTTTGCCCTTATTGTGAAAGGGTGTTTGGAGAACAGACGATTCGATGAATCGTTTCTTGCTCGGCGTTCCGGTGCAATGTTAGGTCTTTTGAATGCTGCGCGGCTGACCATTTGTAACAGCCATTCCTGGTAACGATTTGAGGCGATCTGGTGATCCGGTGGCAGGCTTTGGCCTTTCCACTGAGTGACCGTTTGTTCCTGCTCTTGAAGCAGTGATATCTGTTCTACCATAAGCCTGTTTTCTTGACGTTTTCGTTCAATCAGCGTTTTTTTCCGAGCCATGGGTGACAGCACAAATCCCTGTACGATCTGGTAGCCGAATACAATAAAGAGCAGGCTGCCGACAAGAATAGCAAGGTTACGTTCACGATTGTTCATGATTGGGATTCCTCTGTGCCGCTCATCACACGGGGTGGATTGTCAACGGATTTGAAAAAGACACGGGTGTTATTTCTCATCCGGAGAACTTTCGCTTGTTGGAAGTGCTGTGGGTTGTTGGTATCGCTTTTCATATTCCTTAGGTTTTAACGATGACAGGATTTGAATTTCCGTGTCAAAGTTCCAACTGTACTCGTCATCGTCCTGCTGGGATTGGGCACCCCCAGAGGAAACCCGGTAATGTTCATCATCCATAATGAGTTGCTGTTCAAAGCTACTGATGGTTTCCCTCTGGGCAGCCAGGGCATCCATGCGAATACGACGTGGTATAGACCCTGATTCGGGCAAAAAATCGATTTGAGTGACATAGGCATCCTGTGCCTTGGGGAATTGTTTAGTGAACAGTAATAGTTCATCCAGCCAGTTGACACCCGTATTTTTCCAGGTGCCGATGTTGGTATGAAGGGTTTCAGTATCACCAAACGATTCGATCTGTTGTTTCAGGTTGTCAGAAACTTGATTTAGCTGATTCAAATCGTTTTGAAGGAGTTGAAGTTGGATGAAGGTCCCTAGGGATATGATAATCAGAACAGCGGCTGCAACACCGGCGAATAGGAGACTTTGTTTGCGCCTATTCTGTTGTGGCAGTGCAGGTTTTCTGGGATTGGCCAGATTTATCCACTGATCCGATACGTGAGAGGGGGCGAGATGTAGGCCTGTCAATGCAGCAAATCGTTGAGGTGCTGGAGTCGATGATAGAGATGGATCGGATTGTTTAATCGGGTGATCTGTCAAATCCAGTGGATTAAAGATCATGACATCCAGTCCGGTGGCATTGGAAAGGAACTCTGCATCCGTCTGGTCTGTTTCTGGATCTCCAGCAAGCCGAATGTCGTGAATTGATTTACCGGGAAACTGAACTTGAAAAGCGGCAATAGTACGCCGAACTTCCTGGATGAATCGGCTGTTGGATGAGAATCCCCTGTCGACTGGATTGGATTCTGTTGAGGATTCAAAAAATCGTGAACGTATCATCAAGCATTGCGAATTCTGCAATATGGTAAGGCAAGCAGAATCCGCTGTAAAATCAATCAGGAGTGTACAGGTCGATTGGTCCGATGCGGGTTCCCGGATTTTAAGAAAACTTTGCAGGGCGGATCCGGACATTTGTCCTCGCAACATTAGTTCCTGTGTTTGAAGGCCCGACTGCTGCAGGGTGTGAAGATGTTGATCCAGGGCTTTCTGATTTAATGATGCGGTTAATATGGAAGTATGCGTCTCGTCTCCGGGGTTCGGCAATTCACAGAAGTCAATAACCATCACTTCAGAGTCGGCAGTGTTTTCCCGACGCATTTCAAAGCCAACGATTGCAGGCAGTTCTTCAGCCGGGGCATGAGGCAGTTTCAAGTGACGCATGACGACCTGTGATGGAATAGCGATAGAAGAGACGTGTTTGGTGGATATCTTGGTGTCAGAAAATATTTGGGCAAGCGCGAGGTTAACCTGAGTCGAAGTCGGTGTTTTTGGGTTTGTTTCGGTTTCGGAATGATCCGAAGTGTCATTGCGAAAGGGAATGGTGAGGGCATGTTGGATCGAGCGTGCTGTTGACGGTCCACTTGCAAGGAGTGCACGTAATTCCTTGGTATCCCATTCAATCGCCAGCCATTGTGATTTGCTCATGGTTATGACCTGTCAGGTAACCTTAGGTTGCCTTTTCGAGTAAGTAAGAAGGGTTTTTTGTTTTCCTGTTTGGTTGATCAGGGAGATTCAGTTGACTGAAACAAGGTGCGGTCGAATGCTTCTCCAAGTTCTGAAAAGTTCGACCAACCGAGAATTCGAGGAATTCCAAGTTCTGTGGTATCGATGATTGCTTCCACCCGTGCCATTGGGCCTCCCTGATCAAAGTACCCCATGACCTGGACGCGAAAAACGCCACCCCTGATGGTTATCCAGGGAGCAATATCTCTCATCTGTTCCAATGTCAAAATGTTTTCCGTTACCAGCCATCCGGGCGTGGAGTCGTATCCGTCTCCGGGACCACCTAATTGGCTACGTCGGTCAATAATCTGCTGAACAATGGAGTCGTCCATTCCAGGAATGGCTTTTAAAACGGCTGCAGGGGCTTCGTTAATGTTAATTCGACCTTCCACAATCGGCTCATCAGTGACGGAAAACAAAGCGTATAATTCGAGCAAGATATCAGGCAGGTCATCTGATTGAATTGGGCTTTCAATGATCTCTGGTTCGGACTGTCTTGCGTTGCCATTATTATTTTGCCCTGAATTTTCGTCATCTTCCGGATCGTTTTGGACTCGTGTGCCGACCAGGTCAAAAATGGATCGAAAAACTGTGGGATCCTCCTCCTCTTCCTCCTCGCCTTCTTCCTCTTCCTCCTCACCTTCTTCCTCTTCCTCCTCGCCTTCTTCTGGCTCTTGGTAAGGACCGAATTGCCGGTAAAGACCAATAAATTCAGCGAGTTCTTCCCCTATACTCTCTCCATTCGAATCACTGGCTTGAAAGCTTTCGATTACTTTTTGTTGCAGCGTTTCAAGATTGGGGTCATTGAGATTGATTTTTAGTTGGCCTTCCTCAGTGATCATAGACTCTCGACTGGATAGGGTCACAAACGGTAACCATCCTGGTGACAGGGTGCCGTCAGAGTTGTCATCCGGCCACCGGTCCGTTCCATCGTCTTCATTGGAATCCAGTTGTCCGTTACGGTTGAGGTCTTCTCCTAGCAGTGTTTCCCGGCTGACACCACGAATCAGGGCGAGTTCCATTAGGCTGCCCAGACGCCCGTTTCTGGGACCATAGGTGTCATAGGATTCCTCTTCTGCACCAAACGTTCTGGGGTCGCTGTCTTCATCGAGCCAGTCGACAATAGCGTCTGCTGTTTCTTCTGTCATTTCAGGTAAAGCCAGCAGGGCGAGAGCTGCTTCGTCTCCATCTGGGGCCAGATCCATCAGTGCATTGAGATTTAGTTTGGATGACTCATCACTGATTCCGAATCGCAGATTTCCTTCTTCGGAACTTGCAATTACGGAAAATCGTCCCGACCAGCGTGGCAGCGGATCCTCCCGGACTGTCATTTGATGGAATAAGTCAGGGTTGTTATAGGTTCCACCGGTAGAGTCAGTCAATGAGGGGTCGGCAAGAAGGGCGAGCACGAACTCGATTCCTGAATCAGCCAGCATATGAGCCTGAATACTTCGTCCGAACATCTGTGTACCGCGCGCTTCCGCATACATGACATCTGAAAAAGTATATGCTCCCAGAGCGAGCATGGAAACAACGATGAGCACTGCCAGCAGGATGACACCTCTTCTTGAAAGGTCCGATACACGGGAGGTATGGTTTGGAATGGCAGTTTTTTTGGATTTCATGACGACTCCTCATTTTGCAGTTGGTAGTCGTCAAATACACGATTGGCCGCGTTCGTCGGGAAGGCGAACACCCGCCGGTAGGAATGCGTGACATTTTCCGATGCGGTTGGTTGTACCGTAAGTGTGATTTCAATGGCACGAGGAAGGCTGATCAGAAGTGAACTGTCCCATTGTTCGTTCCAGTCGATACCGTCGTAGTAGCGAAAGGAAATTTCGTTCACTTTGTCGGTGAGGCGATCACCGGGTTCGATGGTTGCGAGGATGGTATCCGCTGAAATATCGGATGTGTCGAAACCGTCACGGGACAAAATTTTACGGACTAGATGTCTGCTTTGCTCATTGGTTTCAGCGTCGATTCCGTAAAAAACCATCAGGGAAGGGTCATTCTCATCTGTTTCTGATAGATCATCATGGCGTGTTAGAGGAACTCCAAGGTCAAATACAATCCAGTCTTCATCTCCCCAAAGACCTCGTTCTACGGAGGGGAGTTCTTCTTCGGTTTCGGAATCGGAGGGCTCTGTTTCAGCGGGCGCAACCTCAGATTGATCCGAGGCTACTGCAAGAAAAACCGCCTGGTCCATATCACGCGTTATACGGTTGCTCAGGCCGCGGGCAATAGCAACCTCATGTACGTTCTGATATCCCGACTGCATCCGCATCCAATGAAGCTGAATGGCCGTGTAGAGTGCCGAAAGAAGAACAATGCCCAGTCCAATGGCTATGATGACTTCAAACAGAGTAAAGCCATTCCGTGTTTTCCGCCGGCAGTGGCGGTAGATCGTCTTGTGATGCCTACGAAAAGAGATCACTTGGATATCCCTGGAACGTTGGAAGTTACAAGTCATGAGGTATCCTCCTGGGGGGAGTCCTCTTCTTCTTCCTCCTCCTCTTCGAGTGCTGTTTCCGCGTCAACGATTAATTCGTTCAGCGTTTCGGGGTCGCGCATCCATCGATTCAGAGAGAAAACAGGGATTGCAGTGGGAGTCTCGCTACTTGTGATTTCTATGGTAACGGACAAGAGTCCTGAGACGGGGCCATCCGAAACATCCATGGACCAGTTCCATTCCGCGTTATCTTCAAAAGATTGGTTGCTTGTGCTTTCCAGTGGATAGATTCCAGCAAGGGTTTCCTCCATCTTGGTTTCACACAAAAGCATGGCTGCGGTTAATTTTCTGGCCTCCAGTGAAGATTGGGCTGCAATATCCAGGAACCAGGCAATAGTTGTCAATGATCCGAGAAAAATTGCCAGCGCAATAAGTACCTCTATCAGGCTGAACCCTGAATGTTGAGCGCGTTGTTTATGGTGTTGCCAGGATCGGTTCATGAGCTTCGCTTCAAGGGGCAAAGGAAAGAAAGATTCCTGTAGGGTAATAATTATCGAGTACCACCGGCGGGAGTTACTTTGACGATTCCGGTGATCGACTGCATGTTTAATTCAACATAGTTCCCTTCGAAAGTTGCAATGATCAGTGTCAGATCTCCACAGGTACCATCGGGTTGGAACACGACCGGATCAGACCAAGGAAGATCTGTGTCTGTTTCGGACAAAACGGATTGACTGCGGGGCAGGTTTAAGCCGCCTTTTGCTATCAAATTGATAGCGGTATCGGACCGGTTGGTTATCTCAGTCGGAGTTTCGAAAAAAAGCAGACCCGGGGGCAGGGTACCCGATTGGGAAGTCGGTTTGGATGCTTCTGGATTTTCGGATTCGTCGTTATTGTCATAGGGAACAATCTGATAGTTTGCACCACCAGGTGTGAATCGGAACAAGTATATTTTCCCATCTTCCATGGCATCAGAACGGGCAGCAATCAGCCGTGACCGGATGGTGTCAGAGGCGTTTTGCAGTTGTGAATCACCATACATAGTCTCAAGCGACGGCCATACCAAGGCGGCGGTCAACGCGAGAATACCGAGTACCAGAACCATTTCGAAAAGGGAAAAACCAGATCTCATACGCATGCTATTGGAGTTCTCCTTCGAGAAGCCAGTTGGTCACATCGTCTTCGGTTCCATCCTCTCCATCCGGACCGAAAGACCAGATATCAGGTTTTTGTTGATTATTTTGAGGGGGATATTGAAATTCATATGGTCTTCCCCACGGATCAACGAGCGCGCTTTCTTCCAGGTAAGGACCTTTCCATCGAGTTCCCAGATCATCATCGGGGCTCTGGTAAAGCCCTTCGAGGCCTTCTTCACCGCCGGGATAGTCCCCCATGTGAAGCCGATAGAGTTGAAGTGCGTTTTCTAATAGCCCGATTTGAGCTCGTACTGCCTGCCTCTCGGCATCACGTTGAGTGCTGAAAAAATTGGGTACCACCAGAGCACCGATGATTACGAGTATGGCAAGAACCAGTAAGAGCTCGATCAAGGTAAAGCCCCGGCGGCGCCATTGAGTTCGATTCTCATGCCGGTTGTTGTGCGATAATTTTTGAATCATGGTCAGAGACTCCGTGTGCGCATAACAGAACAATAAAAGCTGGTGAACAGGATGTGGTATTGCATGGTTTTAGAGGGTTAGTGGAAAAGTAGAAGGTAAAAGAAGTATTTGTATGGTGTTACGGTTAGTTGGATATTTACCCCATAAGCTGGCTCTGACGAAAGATGGGGAGTAGCAATGCCACAATTACAACCAATACGATCGCGGCCATCACAATTAACAAAACCGGTTCCAGTAGGCGTACAAAGAGTTCCAGTTGTCGGGTTGTACGCCGTTCAGTCGTTTCGGCTATCTGAATGAGAACTTCTTCAAGGTTATTGGATTCTTCGCCAACGCTGATCATTTCGACAACGTCGGGCGGAAAGTGACCACAAGCTCTCAATGGGGTCCCAAGACTTGCACCTGCTGAAATATTTTCTGCTGCTTCCGCAACAGCATTGCTGAGAACGTGATTTCCTGTTGAATCTTTGCTGATTCTCAGGGCTGGCAGAATAGGAACACCATTATGAAGCAACGTGCCCAAAACACGACAAAACCTAGCAATGGCCAGGTAGAGAAAAATGGGGCCAGCACCGGGTAGCCTGAGTTTTATTCGATCGAGCCACTGTTTTCCTGCTGGGTTGTCTCGGAAATACCATAAGGCAGAAGTTACGGACATGAGTAGAAGTAGAATCCACCAGCCGTTGTCCGTTAGAAAGGCACTGACCTGCATCAATGCTTCGGTTACCCAGGGTAATTTTCCCGCCTCACGTAACCGACTGAAAAAACTTTCGAATTTCGGCACAAAAAATGTGGTTAAGATGCCAACAATGATAAATCCAAAAAAGAGAAGAAATACGGGATAAACGGCAGCACCGATCACGCGTGAACGTAATTCTTGCTGTTGAGTGGTAAACATAGCAATACGCTGGAGGACACCTTCCAGGAAGCCTCCTTCCTGACCAGCTCGGACCATACTGACAGACAGTTCATTGAAAATGCGAGGGTGATGCTTCATGGCCTCAGACAGGCTTTTGCCTTCCGCCACATTTTCACGAACCTCCCGTAGGACTACGGTGAGCCCTGGTTGGGTACTCTGTTGTTCAAGGATTTCGAATGCTCGAAGCAAAGGGACGCCCGCACGTAACAAGTCTGAGAGCTGAGAGAAAAAAATAGCGAGTTGGTGTTGTTTGATTCGAGGTTGAAAGAAGGAGGCGGTCTGTACGGACTTAGCTGCCTCGATACGCACAGGGTAAAGCACGCGCTGCGCAAGTTCACTCAGCACTTCCTGTTCGGTGTGTGCTTCGACGGTTCCGGATACCTGTTGGCCGGATGTGTTACGCGCGATGTACGTGTATTCAGTCATGTTTACGGGTGCTGGTAATGTGGGTATCTAATCTCGAATGCTGTCATAAAACGGTTCTGGGGTAAAGATGAGGCAGAATGGACACATTAATCAAAGCTGCCTTCCTTACTAACTCTCAGAATTTCATCTATAGTGGTTATTCCCTCCAGTACTTTCAGCCAGCCATCCTCACGCAGAGTCACCATCCCTTCGCTACACGCTTGTTTCTGGATGGCATTGGAACTGACCCGTTGGATGGTCTGTTGCTGGATTTCAGAGCTGGTTCTCATCAGTTCAAAAATACCTGTTCTGCCACGATATCCCGTGTTACGACATCTTCTGCATCCTGTTCCTCTGTAGAGGGTCAGTGATTCATGAGAATCATGTCCTGGAAAATCCTGTGGCAGGCTATCCAAATCCGGATGGTAGGACTCTTTGCAATCAGTACAGATGTTGCGCACCAAACGTTGTGCCATGACCGCTTCGATCGTGCTGGTAACCAGAAATGGTTCAACGCCCATGTCCGTTAATCGTGTAAAGGCACTGGCTGCATCGTTGGTGTGTAAGGTGCTGAATACGAGGTGGCCGGTCAGGGCCGATTGAATTGCAATTTCAGCAGTTTCCAGATCCCGGATTTCACCAATGAGAATAATATCGGGATCATGACGCAGAATACTACGTAAACCGTGGGAAAAATTGAGTCCGATCTTGGAATGGACCTGTATCTGATTGATGCCTTCAAGGTGATATTCAACGGGGTCTTCGATGGTTACAATTTTTGTTGAGGGACTGCGTATTTCGTTCAAAGCACTATATAGCGTCGTTGTCTTGCCGCTGCCTGTGGGGCCAGTGACCAAAATGATGCCATGTGGTTGTTCAATGAGGTTCTGGAAAATCGAGTGTGTTTTCGCTGGCATTCCGATTCCAAGCAAATTGAACTCCATGCTGCTTTTGTCAAGTAATCGCATGACAATGCCTTCACCATGCAGCATAGGAATGACACTCACGCGAATATCGATTTCCCGTCCGGATACGGTGATTTTAATACGACCGTCCTGAGGTAGCCTTTTTTCCGCGATGTTCAGACGAGCCATGATTTTCAAACGACTCAGAATAGCTGCATGAAACTGATTGGTTTCGGGAGGGAGAGGCTGAGGGTGTAAAACACCATCAATGCGATAGCGGATACGGAGTCCGGATTCCTGGGGTTCCAGGTGGACATCACTGGCACGCAACTCAATGGCTTCAATCAGAAATTCATTAACCAGTCGGACGACGGACGCTGTTTGTGCTAATTCACTAACGTCGTCACTATCGATATCATAATCTTCACCGGTTTCTTCATCTTCACGATGTTCGACAAGTTGGTTGATCGTGTCACCGCCGACACCCAGATATCGCTTAATGGTTCTCGCTATGTCTTCCCGTGTTGCGAGAATCGGTTCAATATCCAGACCGGTTAACGTGCTGAGTTCGTCGAGCGTGTAGAGATCAAAGGGGTCTGTCGTAGCTACTTTAAGTGTGGAGCCGACGCGTTCCAGAGGGATGATATTCTTACGATAAATAAGTTTGGTCGGAAAGGATTCTAGAAGCTGTGCGTCGACGGACTGTTCTCCCAACTCCATAAAAGAGAGGTCCAGTGTTTTTGCTAGGACGGAGAGTGCGGTTTCTTCAGGAAGCAAGCCGAGATCTACGACTACCTGATCCAGACGTTTTTCCGCCGATTCAGATTGACGTGCCATTTCAAGCTGTTGTTCGCTTAACAGTCCATCGGAAATCAGGAGTGTTTTAAAATCCATCACGGCGTTCCCATGTTAAATCGGTTTGGCAGTGGGCGGACTGGGTAGATTGGGGTTTTTGGATATATTTAAGAATACCTAATCATTTGTGTGTTCGAGAGTACTAACTTGTAATTTAGCAACAAGTTGAGTGCTTTAGACAAGAGTTTCTCCCGTTTAAGATCAAGGGCACAGTAAATAATTGCCTTGATCTGCATAACTCTTATAACCGAGCCCTTAAACGGAAAGTCGACATGAAGTGAATCATTTAAGGAGAAGTGTTCATTTGTACATTTTTTGGGGCGGTGCATCTTGTACAAGAGATGATGGTAATCCCGGAAATGTTTATGAATCTAGATAAGGATTGGTGGAGATGAAAACGTTATAAGACGCCCTTCGATTGTGGAATATTATCAACGGAATAGTTACCAGAACCCTGGGGCGGGCTTCCATTAAAAGGAAATAGCCCTCGAACATTCAACGAATGAGCCAGAGGGAGGGTACAGCAATCTGGAACGGGAGGGATTTCTTGTTCTCGGGGTAGGCCGCGACAGCGATGAATCGAGAGTAAGGTGGATAAGATGGACTTGTCAATTACCTGAATTCTGGCCGTCGGTATGGATCCGAATGCTGCTTCACATAGCAATCAACGTTCCAGCATGGAATGGTAGGCTTAATTCCAGTGAGCCTATTCAAAGCGGATAAAATGGTTTTGTCTTCTCTATATGACCTTCCGTTTACTCTAATCACTATTCTTTGGGGGTGTGGGGGTGTCCCCCACAGGAAACCTAATGTTATGGTTATTTCTGTAATACAGCCACTATCAACGCTACCACTTGAAATGCACCCCATATCAAAAAAGTGGGAATAAGAATTTCCCTCCAAGTACGTTTTTTCTTAATCATTTATTCCCTTATCGTTTAGGTCTCTTCATGTAAGCAGTTCTTCTTGCGTCTCTTTTCTTATTTTTTTTGCTGTTCGTCAATTGCTTTTTGCTTGTCTTTTGGGTCTGGTCCCATAAATCTCTATAATTGACCTACATCAAATATTATTGTTTTTCAAAGTGGCCTAATCTGACCTTTCAAGTGGTTATCGGTAGCAAGGGGTTTGTTTTTCTATAGAAAGGTGCCATTTGAAGGGAAGACGATCCCTGTCTACAGATTACGATTGGTCCGTCACGCTCCCTGGTGACTGATGATAGCTTTTTGTACAGCGTCCCCGATGTCAGCGGGACTTTCTGCAACAACGATTCCTGCTGATTCGAGTGCCGTTACTTTTTCTGAGGCGGTTCCCTTGCCACCAGAGATGATAGCGCCAGCATGTCCCATGCGCTTACCTGGAGGGGCCGTTTGGCCAGCTATGAATGCAGCCAGAGGTTTCGAAACATGTGTTTTGGCATAGTCAGCAGCTTCTTCTTCAGCGGTACCACCAATTTCGCCAATCATGAGAATCGCTTCGGTTTCCGAATCACTTTCAAATAAGGTGAGCAAATCAATAAAACTGGTTCCTACAATGGGATCGCCTCCGAGTCCGACACAGGTAGTCTGGCCGAGTCCCATGTTGGTTGTCTGCCAGACCGCTTCATAGGTAAGTGTTCCGCTCCGGCTCATGATTCCCACTTTCCCTTTTTGGTGGATGTAACCGGGCATGATTCCGATCTTGCATTCTTCAGCCGTAATGAGCCCCGGGCAATTCGGACCGATTAAATGCACATCATGTTCTTTCGCAAGTTCATGAACACGGATCATATCCATTACCGGTACACCTTCAGTGATAGCGGCAATCACTTTAATCCCAGCATCGATGGATTCGAGAATGGCATCAGCCGTGAAAGCAGCCGGTACAAAGATCATGGTTGCATTTGCGCCGGTCTCGGACACGGCCTCGGATACGCTGTCAAAAACAGGAAGACTGGATATGGTTTCGCCACCTTTTCCAGGTGTTACTCCACCAACCATCTGGGTTCCGTAATCTTTACAGCCTTGCGTGTGAAAGGCGCCTGCCTGGCCTGTAATTCCCTGACAGATTACCTTGGTGTCTTTATTTACGAGGATACTCATCGTTAATCCTGTTTTGAATAAATAAGGGTCAATTGTCGCTAAATGTGTGTGTGTATTGGGACAGGATGCCTATCCCGCAGCGGCCACTACTTTTTTTGCGGCATCAGTCAGACTTTCAGCAGAGATGATTGTAATATCACTTTCTGCAAGCATTTTACGCCCTTCTTCAACTTCTGTACCTTCCAGTCTTACGACCAGAGGAACGGTGAAACCGACTTCTTTCGAAGACTCGATGATTGCTTGGGCGATAGTGGTACACCGGGCAATTCCACCAAATATGTTGACTAGAATGGCTTTCACGTTTGAGTCGGAAAGGATGATCTGAAAGGCTTCCGTTACCTGCTGGGTATTGGCACCGCCACCGACATCGAGAAAATTCGCCGGCTCTCCTCCATGTAGTTTGATAATATCCATAGTGGACATGGCCAGCCCCGCCCCGTTGACCAGACATCCTATATTGCCATCAAGTTTGACATAGCTCAGACCGACATCGCCAGCACGTACTTCTGAGGGATCCTCTTCGGCCTTGTCACGCATTTCAATGATTTGAGGGTGACGGAAAAGAGCATTGTCATCAAAGGTGATTTTTGCATCCAGGGCCACCAGGTCACCTTCCTCTGTGATGACCAGGGGATTGATTTCCACAAGTGAGCAGTCGTGTTGAACATATGTTTTGCAGAGGGTTCTCATAAACCGATCTGCGCTCCGGACGCTGGTTCCAGTGATACCTACCTTCGCACAGAGTTTCCTTACCTGAAAACTTTGAAGTCCAAAATGAGGATCAAAATGTTCTTTGTGAATAAGCTCTGGGTTTTCCGCAGCTACTTTCTCTATTTCCACGCCGCCTTCACTGGACAACATCAGCACAGGTTGTTTTATGGCTCGGTCCAGCACAATTCCCAGGTACAGTTCGCGTGCAATACGGCATCCTTGCTCAACTAAAACTTTTCGCACGGTTTGACCTGAGGGTCCAGTCTGAATGGTGACTAGTTTATTTCCCAGGATGTTTTCTGCTACCTGTCTGGCTTCTTCGGCGCTACGAACCAGCTGCACTCCGTGCTGGTCAGGTTTTTCGATCAGAGTACCTTTGCCTCGACCTCCAGCATGAATTTGTGCTTTTACAACCGCTATGTCACCTTCCAGTTTTTCAAACGCATCAGCGGCTTCTTCTGGAGTGGTTGCCAGCTGATTTTTCAGAACCGCGACGCCGGATTCAGATAAAACTTGTTTGGCCTGATATTCGTGAATTTTCATGATTATATGATGAGGTTTTTCCGGGAAAAGCAAGGTGGATTGTGCAGGTGTTAACGCCTGCCCGATGCAGAAAATCATGTTGCGAAAAACAACAACCTACACACATGTTACAAAAGTTTCCATGTTTATTGATGTTCAGGTTATTTATTTTTCAGATACTGTCGGAGGGAGAATTGGTTTCCCCGGCGTGTATGGATAAAGGTTGAAAGTGAGTCAATGTAAGGACGTACGATTCTGGAAACTGGTTTAACATAAATGGCAGAAAAGTGAACTTGGAAAGTATGAAAGTCCGACAATGGTAAGGAGGAACGGCAGCATAATTAATGTGAAATATCAGTGTTCACCCCATCCTGTTAATGGGTAACCGGTATGCGGCACGGGATTCAGGAATCATCGTTCAATACGAAGTGTCTGGTTCTTGTCGGTGCGCTGTTAGTTCGCGGTATGTTTTTGTGGTTGGGTCCGGTACTGCTGGAGCGTGACACGGATGCATATGGTTTCCTGGCTTCCCAGTTACAGGATGGACAGGGTTATGCAAGAGAGGGGGGACCAACCGCTTTTCGGCCACCTTTATACCCCTTGATGTTGTACGTGATATGGCATTTTTCCGAACCGACACTGGCAACAGCTGGTTTCCATTTATTACTCGGGGTGTTGACGGTATGGTTCGCTTGGAGAGTGGCGTGTCACTGTGGTTTTCGCCAGCGATCCCTGCTTGTGGCAGCACTCGTAGCCATGGATCCGCTGTTGCTGTTTCACAGTGGTCGTCTTATGACAGAAACCTTGTTTACAGCGTTACTGGTTCTGTGGTTCTGGGTTTTAATAACGACCGAACGAAGGAGGCAAAATAAGATATGTGATCCAGGGCATCTTGTAATCGGAGCCATTTTTGGCCTCATGGTGCTCTGCAGGCCCGGCGTTGTCATCTTTTTCCCGTTTGTTTTTGTTGGATTATTCGTTCATGCCCATAGCAGCTACACGCTGTCCAGTAGTGGGATCGGGTTGCACAGGGATTCACGTTTAAGAGTTGCGATAAGATCGCTGACTTGCCCTTTAGTAGTGTTGGTAGGGTTGGCAGCGGTAGTCAGCCCATGGGTGATCCGTAATTGGTACGTTCTGGGGGTTCCCGTTTTTATGACAACCCATGGAGGTCAGACTTTCTGGAGAGCGAACAATAACTCTTTTTACGATGAATGCGTTCAAGGCGAGTCAGAGATCTGGAGTCAATCGGGACGTGAGATTTGGGAAGATGAAATGAAGCTTGTGACGACCGGGTTAACGGAGGTAGATGCCGATCGTGCCTGTTATCGAGCAGCCTGGAATGTGGTAACGCGACGTCCTTTGCAATTTGCCAAGTCGGTACGTGACCGTGTTATTCGCTTTTGGAAAATAAAACCAAGACAGGCATTAAAATATCCTGTTTTGGGTGCCGGTATCGGCGTATTTTACTTCTTCGAAATCGTTCTGGCACTGGTTGCCATCATGTTCCAGCGAGGGGTGTGGCGTTGGCCCTTTGTGTTGTTTCCATTGTCGCTGCTTAGCTTCACCCTGTTGCATTCGCTTTACTGGAGCAACATGCGCATGCGTGCTCCCCTGATGCCAGTCATTATTGTGCTGGCTGTTGTGGGAGTTGTCACTATCCTGCGGAAATTTCAAAAGGGTGTTTCTCAGGAAATGTTTTCCTGATGAGTACGAACGCATGGAGGGTTTGGAAAGGTAGTCCAAAAGCCCTGTTGGTTCCGAGGCAACGGATCAAAAGCGGTAAAGTTTCCCATCTAGGCCACGAAAAAAGAGGGGTTTAGTTCGCATGGTTGAATGTGTGCCGTTGGATCCATGGGAGGGTAACAGCCCAAGCTTTCCTTTCTTGAGCAGCCCAAGTCTTCTTCCGATGTATGCACCCGGATGAATACGGTAGCCAAATTCTACAACATCTCCTGTTGTATAAATGACCTCTTCAATCGTATTACCTACGGTACGAGCTGATCGGTCGAGTATTCGACTGACGTTCTGTACGGCGCCACTCAATAGAGAGGATGCACCAGAAGGTGACGATTGTGCCTTTAAAGAATCAGTCGTGATGAAGGCGCTGCAGAAAAGAGCCACGGTTATGGGTATCAGGTATTTCATGGACTTATTTCCCTGTGAGAAAAGGAACCTGGGATGGTTGCCACCTCGCACTTGTTGCCACGGTACGAACTGGTTAGGTCACCTATATTCTATTATATCAAACGACTGTTTTCAGAAGGGTGCCGATTGCTGACAGAAAATCGACAATACGTGAAAATAGCTCATGCGCTGGTGATAGATAGTGGAATTATGCCGATAATACAGCTGATTCTGGCATGTGGTTTATTCGTGTTTGACATTTTATGATGGCGCGAAAGTCGGTTCATTTCCGTGCAGGTTTAGGGGGGCGAGTGAGAGGATCTACTGCAAGGAATGTCAGATGCGTGTGTTTTTCCACCCTCCATGCAAGAACCTCGCGAGAACCATGCCTGATCTCAAAAAGATGTCCAGGAACATGGCAATCCAGGCTCCATACAGGCCCTCTTTCCATATTTGTGTGAATGCGAATGCCAAGGGGAGTCTTATGCCAAGGTGTCCAACGAGAGTAAACAGCCATGGCCAGCGTGTGTCACCGGCACCTCGTAGCGATCCTGTTAGAATGATCGTTGTTCCCAGAAATGGCATACACCATGCAACCAGTTGTAGTAAAGGGGCTGCAAGTTGTGCCACGTGCTGGTTGTTTTCATGAACAAACAGGCTCACGATTTGATAGGGAAACATCCAGAATAGGCCGCCTATGGCAACCATCAGTGAAGTTCCCATGGCATAGGCGGTCCAAGTTGCCTGAACTGCTTTCTGTGGACTCTTGGCACCCAGATGCTGACCGCTCAGCGTGGTTGCAGCAACTGAAAATGCAACGGCTGACAGGAACGCCATCGATTCGGCTCTGAGTGCTATTCCGTGTGCCGCTGTTGCATAGGTGCCCAGTGAATTGATCAAAGACATGTAAACAAGATGACAAAGAATGACCGTGACGAGATCTCCACCCGCGGGGAGGCTGATCCGTAAAATGCGGCGAATCAGGGGGCCGTGGGGTATCAGTTGAGAGGGCTTAAATTTTAAACCGGCGCGTCCATGTACCAGTAACGCTCCACATGCAAGTCCACCCCAGGCATGGCTTATCGATGTTCCAATAGCAATCCCGGTCCACCCCAAAGCAGGAAATGGCCCTAGCCCGAGCACGAGACACCAGCTGGTTGAGATATTGATGATGTTGACTCCGACCATAATCCACATCCCGCTACGGGTATCTCCTGCACCGCGTAGACAAGCGATGCCGATGATTTCGATCATAGCCAGTGGCATGACGGGCAGAAGCCATGTGAGATATTCTACAGCAAAGGGGTGAGCGTCATCTTGAAGTTTAAGTGCGGAAATACAGGGGTCGACGACGATTAATCCGACGGCTGTGATACTAATTGAGAGTGCCAGGGCGAGGGTCAGTGACTGATTGGTTACCCACTGAGCCTGCGTCCATTGATTGGATCCAGAAAAACGAGCAACCATAGCGGTCGATCCGGTAGAAACCATCACAAATAAACCCGTTAGAAACCAAACAAGGTAGTCCGCCATAATAATGGCGGCCAGATGGGCCTCTGTTAGATATTGTCCCGCCAGTAAGGTGTCTGAGAATCCCACCATCATTCTCAGGAATTGGTCAATAAATGCCGGGACAGCTAAAACGAGTACCTGCTGCAGTATGGTCGAATCACGCAAGGAATATCTCAGTGGCGATGAGTTGGAGTGGGAGCCACTCATGTCAGACATCGGTGATGGTACCTTGCAGGTGGATTGAAAACAGAACTTTGTTTGGGAGTGAGGAGCTAACAGGTCTGTTGGCGTTAAGTAGAGGGCACGCTTTCAGTCTGAAGAACATTCAGAATCGCGTCACCGGTCCGTACACGAGGGAACGTTCTAAGAAAAATGATTTGTCCGGTTTGATTGCACCGGACTTCATCGATGCAGTTGCCCAGCATATCCAGTATCTGTCCGATTGGAGTTCCTTGGGTAACGTGGTCTCCGATTGAGTAGTCCGAATAGAAAAATCCGCCAGCGGAGGCTCGATGTTGAATTTGCAGAAAACCGGAATTATCACGAGGGTCCTCGACGATCAATTCAGGAGTGAAAGCATCCGCTTGTTGTTCTACGAGATCCAACTGTCTCAATAACTGTTGAATTCCATACGCATAACACTGAACGTCCTGTGTGCGGCATTGTCCTGCACCTCGCAGTTCGGCGTAGATAGCCGGGATGCCCCATTCACGTGCGGCCGAAAGGGTGCGCCCAGGAAGTGGTGAGGTACCCCATACAAAAGGGATGCCGAAACAGTTTGCCATTTCGCGTTGAATGTCCAGCGAAGGACCTTCTGAAAGTCCATAACCTACAAGGGGCATGATCTCGTAGAACTGGCCGGCACTGTGTAAATCACAATAATAGTCAGCGTGTGCGATACAATGGTGTGTGAAGGCGTGCGCAATGCGTTCGGTGGTTGTGCCTTGTGTGTTGCCGGGAAATACGCGAGCAAGATCTTGGCGGTCGTAGTTCATCCTTCGGCCAGCTTCAAATGCCGGTACATTAACAACCGGAACTCCCACGAAGGTGCCAGATATTTCTTCTGGTGACAATTCTTGATAAATCTTCCAGATAGCCGCTGGGCCTTCAAATTCATCGCCGTGAATTCCTCCGGAAACGAGGAGAGTGCGGCCTTCTTGAGTACCTCGAATCACAAGAAGGGGTATAGAAATAACGGATCCGTCAGGTCCGGATACAACCGGTATCTGTAATTGATGTTTTTCTCCCTCAGGTAATTTAAACCAGGGGCAAGGAAATAAATGACGGCTATTTTCGTCGACCATGTTTCAGGGAATCCGAATGAAGTGAGGTAGCGAAGTTTGGGATGATATCTACAGCAGCGGTAACAACGTGTAGACTGTACCAGACCGAAGGCTGCCTGTCTCGGGGCAGCGCACTGTGCTTGGAATCCAGTCTCGGATTTCGTGCAGCTTTGAGCACCATAAATGCGACGTGAATGTGTTCCGTGACTAGATGGTGACGAGAGAGAAGACGGCTTTTTCAGCGGCTCTTAAATTGATGGATAGAAGGAGTGTCTCATGCAGTTACGTGCATTGGGTAGGAGCGGACTTTCTGTGTCCCCCATATGTCTTGGTACGATGACTTTTGGAATTCCCGTAGAGGAACCGGAGGCCATTCGTCTGGTTCACGGCGCAATGGACTTGGGCATCAATTTCATAGATACGGCGAATGTGTATGAGGGATATGCCCGTTTTCTGGGTAGTGCCGGTGGGGCCGCCGAACTGATTTTGGGACATGCATTGAAAGACTGTCGAGATCAGGTAATTCTGGCGACGAAAGTGGGAGCTCCTATTGGGCCAGGGCCTCAGGATCGAGGTTTGTCATCGGTGCATGTCTTAAGAGAGCTGGAAAATAGTTTGAGGCGGTTGCAGACGGACTACATCGATCTTTACATCTCTCACTGGCCGGATTGCCAGACACCTTTGGAAGTGACGCTTTCCGCAATGGAAACGGCGGTTCGACAGGGTAAAATTCGTCATTTCGGCGTTTCCAATCATCCGGCATGGCAACTGAGTGAGTTACAGGGGATGTCCAAAAACCAAGGAGGACCGTGTGTCATGTCTTCCCAGATTCCGTTCAGCATGTTGAGGCGTGAACTGCAGAATGATTTGCATGCCTGTGAAGAGCTCGGTATTGGCGTTACGCCTTATCAGGTTTTGCAGGGGGGGTTACTTACCGGAAAATACAATCGAGGGGAAGCACCCCCAGAAGGCTCTCGTGCAGCGGAACGTCCGGAGTGGATGTGGACTTTGGACGATTCTGTTTTTAATTGTCTGGAATCGCTTAATGAATTGGCCCAAGAAGTTTCTGTTCCGCTTTCCCAGTATGCTTTAGCCTGGACACTTCAACAACCCGCTATGAGTTCTCTGGTAGTGGGCGTTAAGAGTATGCAGCAAATAGAGGATGCTGTCGCCGCACTAGAGGTGATGGTTCCCCCGGAGCATCTTGAAAAAATCAATGAGCTGTGTCCACCTCCCTGGCAGCAACCGGACCCTGTACGCGGCTTTTCGCTGTGAACAGAACTGCTCTGTTTTCATGACAAACAGGAAATGAAACCATAGATAATTAGCAGTAATAACACGATGTGATGAATACGGACAGGGTGTTGTACCTTAGGGGAAAAGAAGATTTTCCATGGAGTACATACCTGCTGGCTGCCCCGCTAAGAATTTGGCAGCCATAATGGCTCCCCGTGCGTAGCAGTCACGCGTTTGCGCGCGATGAGCTAATTCGAGTGTTTCGCCCATCAGTCCGAATACGATGGTATGTTGTCCTACGTTGTCTCCCGTCCGAATGGCGTGATACCCGATCTCATTGGCCGGGCGTGCGCCGGGTCTTCCTTCGCGTCCATGGGCATGCGTTGTCTGTCCCATTTCCTGCGAAATAATATTACCGAATTCGAGAGCTGTTCCACTGGGGGCGTCTTCCTTGAAACGGTGGTGTCGTTCCAGTATCTCAACATCTACACCATCGCTGTTCCCGTTCAATGCCAGAGCAGCATCACGTACTAATTTCATGAGAAGGTTAACTGCTAGACTCATGTTCGGTGCCAGCAAAACGGGAATGGATTGAGACGCTGATTCGACACGAGCTCTCTGTTCGGACGAAAGTCCTGTGGTCGCCATTACCAGTGGAATGGACCATTTCTCACAGGACTCCGTGACACCAATTGCGGCTTCTGGAAGCGAGAAGTCAATTATGCAATCAACAGAGTGGGATATTTCTGTCGTCAAAGAAATATCCTGTTTTTCAATACCCGAGAGGATACCGATGTCATGTCCGATCTTAGGATGTTCGGGTCGTTCGAGTGCCAGACCGATTGTCAATTCAGGGTCACAGGCACAGAGATGGACAATGCGCTGTCCCATACGGCCACAGGAGCCATTGATACCGACAGAAATCGTGTTGCTCACGGGAGACTCCGGAATGAGGTAGATTCGAAAGGTGTTTCTGAGAAGAAAGCCTTGTTGTAACCGAGCCGGTGCTAGATGTAGGAAGCTATACGGCTGCGATTATCCGGGAATCGGGCTTCTTTACCAGGATGTATCATGGGTGCGTTGACCTATTTTTACTACCGGCTTAAGATACCCGGTATAGTGGGAAAAAAGAAGTCGGACAATGATTAAAAAGGTTGTTAAAATCCGAATCGCACCGCGTGGATAAGACGGTACAAATGCGTGTTCCGATTGCTTTGTTGCTAATTTTTATGATTTGCAGACCACATGAAAGGGGCCTGCTATGAATGGCACTGCCCTTGTGCATTTCCAGAGTGTTTTTTCTTGTTTTCGTCAGCACAGTGAAAATTGCTTTCGAGTCACCCTCTGTTGTGGTCTGATTCTGTTAATGGGAGTTCCTTGTCAGGCGCAGGATCAGAAGGAGAAACCGGCAAGGGATCTTCCGGGCCCAGAGTCGTTTCATGTGAGTACTGCAGATGGATTGTCTCTTTCCGCCAGATACTTTGCTCCCATTAGGTCTGGAAAAGAAACCCCTGTAGTGGTTTTGCTGCATATGAACGGGAGAGATCAAAAAAGCTGGGACAACGTGGCCTTGGCCCTGCAGAACAAAAAGATAGCAGCGTTGACGGTTGATTTAAGAGGGCATGGGGACAGTAAAGACTACGTTAACGGTGCCCGGTGGCAAAAAGAGACACTACGGCGAAGTGATTTTCTGGCCATGGTCAGGCAGGATATGGAATCGGTTAAAGCAGAATTGGTACGTCGACATAACCATGGGCTTCATAACATTGAGCGATTGGGAATTGTGGGTGCCGAGTTAGGGGCCACGGTAGCCGTTTTATGGGCTTATTTCGATTGGACCAACGCTGACGGAGCACGCCAGGACTATCCGACCGTGTCCGACGGAATGGGAAAAAGGGGACGCGATGTCAAATCTCTGGTGCTTCTTTCGCCGCAATATAACTTCAAAGGAGTGCGTGTGCGTCCGGTAGAAACGCAGTTATTGAAAACACGACTATCTGTATCACTTCTATGGGGCTCGAAAGATCGAAAGTACAATCGCGATGGACAGCGGATTCATCGAGGTCTCCAAATCAGTCGTCGTGGCCAGGAGGACACGGACCACCCTGCATCTATGTTTGAGACACGATTGCAGGGGACGGATTTACTACGTAAAGAAGTGAGTTCTCAGGGTGTGCAGGACCAGATAGTTAATTTTTTGAACAAACAATTACACGAAGGTCTGGTAGGTGCAAATGTTGTATGGAAACAGCGACGTACTCCTTTTAAAGACATTCTTCAGGAAGCACTTTAAGGGGGGTGGATAGGCCGATTGTTTCGGTTGATTCCGAATGGTAAGACGGCGTAAAAGGACCGTCAAAGAAAGATTGTGAATTGAATGACGGTGCCAGTTCATCTCAGTCAGAGAGCACGATGGGCGGGGGAACAGCCAGTTGCCTTCCTCATGCAGCAGGCAGTTGACAGAGCAGAGGTCATTTCTCTGGCCGCGGGACTTGTTGATCACACGAGTCTGCCGTCGGTAGCTGCCTGTGAGGCGGCGTGTATTCTCTTACAGCATTCCAATGCACGATCCTCTTTACAGTATGGAACAACACTCGGATATCCGGATTTGCGGCGACAAGTACAAGAAAGGTATATTGATCAAGAGCATCTTGACGGACAGAATCCGAACGTTGATCTGGATCAGATCATCATCACCAGTGGTTCTCAGCAGTTCCTGCACCTGGTCAGTGAAGCGTTGATTGACCCTGGTGATATTGTACTTATGTCGTCCCCTAGTTATTTCGTTTATATGGGTACTTTGGCAAATCTTGGGGCACGTGTAATCGGTGTCCCGATGGATGAACACGGGATGTCGCTGGATGCTTTACAGAACATCATGTGTCAGTTGCAGCAGGAAGGGTCTGTCGATCGTGTCAAATTGATTTACGTCATCAGTTACTACCAGAATCCAACAGGTGTTTCTCTTTCGGAAGAAAGACGTCCACTCCTACTCGAACTGGCAAGAAGCTGGTCTGAGAAACAACGCATCTTCGTACTCGAAGATGCGGCCTATCGAGAACTGCGTTATGAGGGCCCAGAATTTCACAGTCTGCACTATTACGATGCTCCAGGAGACACCGTTATCCACTGTCAGACATTTTCAAAACCATTTGCGCCAGGATTGAGAACGGGATTTGGATTTCTACCGCGGTCTCTGGTGGCTGCAGTAACAGATCTGAAGGGGAACCAGGATTTCGGGTCCCCCAATTTTAATCAACAGTTACTTTCCGTGGTGATGGATCAGGGATTGTATGAGAGTCACTTACAAAAATTAAAACGTGTATATAAGAAGAAGCTTGGAGTTATGTTACAGGCTTTGGATCAGTATTGTTCAGAGTTTCAGGGAGTGGAGTGGATTCGTCCACATGGGGGTCTGTATGTCTGGATGAAGCTACCGATGTCCATTGATACCGGATCGGGAAGTCTGTTTTTCCAGATTGCACTGAAGAAAGGGATGACGTACGTTCCCGGTGAGTTTTGTTTTCCTTCAGAATCGACTCAGGTACATCAATCCTGCATTCGTCTAAGTTTTGGTGTTGAATCCGAAGCAAACATCTGTGAAGGTATTCGTCGATTGGCCCAAGCAATAGATGAAACGATCAGTCGGAATCCCCCGAGATGACAATAGCGTTTTAAGAGAAAGCACGGATGCTGTATCGATGCACATAATGGATCGTTATCTTCTGTCTCGATATGTCCACTCCTTTCTGGTGATGTTCATTACCTTGTGTGGACTGTATCTTGTGATTGATGCGTTCACTCGATTTGATGAATTCAGTGAAAACAGTGGCGGTACCATGGCAATCATCAAACACATGAGCGGTTATTATGCCTTTCGCGTCCTTCTGTTTTTTGATCGGATTGCTGGAGTTGTTGGAATGATGGCAGCGATTTTTACGCTTACTTGGTTACAGCGACAGGGGGAACTGACGGCGTTATTTGCTGCCGGGGTGCCTTTGTACAGGCTGGCTATTCCTGTACTGTGTGCTTCTCTTTGTGTAAGCGGATTACAGGTTGTGAATCAGGAATTTGTGATTCCAGAAATCCGTGATCAATTGCTTCGCGATGCGGACGATTTTACAGGAAATGAGGCCAAGAAGGTTGAAGGGGCGCACGATCATCGTACAAATGTGTTTATTGGAGGAGAATACGGTTACCCACAGGAGCGAAGGATTTCTGGGACACAGATCATTTTACCCGAGACGATTGCGGAAACCTTGACGTTTGTACGTGCGGAAAATGCGTTTTTTGTTCCTCAGGAATCCGACCGCGAATCTGGCTGGGAACTGGTCGGTGTAGACAATAAGATTGCGATTCGTCCAGAAGGCAAGCAGATCATATGGCCTTTGAAGGACAGCAAAACAAATCGCTACTTTCTGGCCAGTGATGTTACTTACGATCAGGTTGCCCGACGTCAGGAGTGGTATCAGTTTGCTTCAACATCTGAACTGATCCGATTATTGGCGAATCAGAGTATGGGACTGAAACCCGATCGTGCAGTTGAGGTACACGCTCGTTTTTTGCAACCATTGCTCAACCTGTTACTTGTCATGGTGGCGCTGCCTACAGCTATGGCGAGAGGGGATAGAAATTTTTTCCTGAATATGGGCAGCGCACTTGTGGTGACAGCCTTGTTTTCAGGTACCGTGTATGCAAGTCATTATCTGGGCAATGCAGGATGGCTTAGTCCGGCTTTAGCGGCATGGATTCCATTGATCCTTTTCAGTGCGGTTGCCGCCTCATTGACCGAGAGTGTTGCCACCTGAGATCTCTCATGTCGGGGATTTAGGGTGGAACAGAACACCAATACACCTATTGCGATTTAAAAAACAGAGTTATTCAGACTTAAGGATTAAGTTGAATGGGGGATCGGTTCGCTCGCGCATACCAATCGGGAGACGCTATATAGTTGCTTTGTGGAGAGGGCGGGGAGATCCAGATGCCATTCTGAAATACACCGGCGATGCAGGTGAGGATGTCAGAAAGGACAGACCGCATTATTTTCCGCAGTAGTCAATGATATGGGCAATTTCGCTGCGAAGTTTATTACGGTGCACAATTCGGTCAACAAAACCATGTTCCATCAGGAACTCGCTGCTTTGAAAGCCTTGCGGTAACTCTAAGCGAACAGTTGCAAGAATAGTTCGAGGTCCGGCAAAACCAACCATGGCCCCAGGTTCAGCCAGGATCACATCGCCCAACGAGGCAAAACTAGCGGCGACCCCACCCATGGTAGGATTGGTAAGCACGGAAATAAACAAACCGTTGTTTTGGTCATACCTTGCCAAGGAAGCAGAAACTTTTGCCATCTGCATGAGAGACAAGATTCCTTCATGCATGCGAGCGCCGCCGCCTGATCCACTTACAATGATGACGGGTAGTTGTTCTTTTTCTGCCATTTCGATGGTGCGGCATAGCTTTTCTCCAACGACGGAAGCCATGCTCCCCATAATAAAGGCACTATCGGTGATTCCTATTGCCAGAGGGCGGCCTTTAATAAAGCCACGTCCGACAATAGCGGCTTCATTCAAACCGGTTTTCTCTTTTTCATCGACAAGTCGCTGGGCATATGGTTTACGGTCCTCGAACTGCAGTGGGTCAACGGACTGCAGGTCAGTAAACCATTCTTCAAAACTGCCTTCGTCAAGCAACTGTTCGATACGCTTATGGGCCGGAACGTAAAAATGGTGGTCGCATTCCGGACAGACTCGTAGGCGTTGTTCAACCTGTTTGCAGAACACGGTAGCCTGGCAGCCCTCACACCGTGTCCACAATCCTTCAGGAACACCGCGTTTAGGTTTGCGGGCGTAACCCGTCCATGTACGCTGACGACGATTAGCAGCTACACCCATATTAGGGCTCCGCACAGTTCAGATGGGAAAATGATAAAGAAGCGGGGATGCAATAAAATTTCCAATGCAAATAGGCACCGATTTAACCTGCCAGATATAAAACAACGGGCTGTTACAGGGTGTCTACTGTATCGAGTTTTTCACACCATGAACATTACTATATCCACGGTTTGCTCTTGGTGGGTAGGCGGTCCGTCACTCGGTGGGGCCTGTTCCTTTATACAAGGCATAGTTGGTAGACAGGATTGGTATCCTGTAAGAAATCAGGGGCTAATTATA
>CAXEIY010000265.1:0-28356 GCA_963996245.1 uncultured Planctomycetia bacterium
CTTCAGAAACATTCCGCATGACCCATGTCCATATCTCACTTCTTTTTAGGGATCGTTTCCAACGTCATTTTCTGAAGGTTGTTCGTAGGTCTGCGTCCCAAACGTTCCCATTACTCTCTGTGCATAATCAATAAGAGAACCGGTAACAATACCCGAGTCGCTGCTTAGTAAGTAGACACTTAATCGAGCAACGTCAATCGGCTTGATTAATCTTCCGTAATCGGAATTTGCCTCCGCTAGTTCCAGCCAGTTCTCTGGTTGTCCATCCGCTTGTTGTACGACATGTTCATTCGGTGTATCGGTCCAGCCAAGCATGATGCCGTTGACCCGAATTCGATCCGGACTGAGCCCATGTGCAAGATTCTTTGTCAAGGTAGAAAGCGCTCCTTTGGTAGAACTGTAGGCAGTCAAATTGTGCAACCCACAGTAAGCAGCAACGGAAATAATATTCACTATGTTACCAGCCGTATTTTCCCGTTTCATTATTTGTACGCATTCCTGGGAAAGGATGAAAGGCGCGCGTACATTGACCGCAAACAGATGGTCCCAAAACTCTACCGTGGTATCGAGCAGCGTTCCTCGTCTGGTATCGGCTGCAGCATTAACCAAACCGTCCACTCGCCCAAATCGATCGTCACAAATATGAACCACATTTCTACAATCCATTTCCTTGGACAAATCGGCTTTGACAAACACTGCCGGACAGCCCGATTGACCGAGCGCATCTACAACAGCGGCCCCTTTGTCATTCTGTCGACCGCAAAGAACAATACCTGCCGCTCCACAGGACGCAGCATGAAGGGCAATCGCTTCGCCTACACCCTGTGTACCTCCGGTTATGATCAGAATCTGATCGTCTAATTGCGCCATGGCGTACTCCTTGTTGTAATCTTTCTCTGTGATGACCAAGAACTGTAAGTCACGCCTGCTTTATCTAATGTTCAGGAGGAGTCGACTTAGTCTGTTGTGTAATCGGACCATAGGATTGAATGTGACGGTTCTTCTCAAAGTTAAAGATACCCTCTTTATAGGGTAAGGTTGCATCCAGATCGCAACTATGAACAATGACTTCGTCCGAAAGAGTATGACACATAGCGACCACTTCACCGGAAGGTGCAATAATACAGCTTTGTCCTAACTGTGCGACTCCTTCTTCCGTACCGGCTTTTGCAACAGCAATCACCCAGCTTCCGTTTTGATAGGCTCCAGATTGCAGACACAAAAGATTATGAAATGAAACAAGCGAATCCATTTCTGGAAACTGTGGGTTGTGACAAGGTGTGTTATAACCCAACAGGATGAGCTCTGCGCCCCTTAACCCAAGAACCCGGTACGTTTCCGGCCAGCGTCTGTCATTACAAATGCACATTCCCACTACACCACCAAACGATCGCCAGGTTCGGAAACCAAGATCTCCGACATCGAAATAGTATTTTTCCAGATTCTGAAACGGATGATCGGGTTGTATTTCGTTATATCCGGGAAGATGAATTTTCCGAAAGTTACCTACTATCTGGCCTTCTTTGTTAACCAGGATGCTGGAATTGTAATAACGAACAGTCCTGTCCTTCTCAACTCGCTCTGCATAGCCTAGTTGGAATCCTATCTTCAATCGGGCGGCCTCTTTAAACAGCACCTCTGTTTGTTCAGATGGCATTTCCATTTCAAAATATTGATCCACCTCACGAGGATCATCCATGTACCAATGGGGGAAAAAAGGAGTTAAAGCACATTCGGTGAACACAACCAGATCAGATCCCTGACGATGGGCCTTGCGCATCATTGCAAGAAGGCGTTCCACCGTATCTTTGCGAGATTCATTTCGCGGCACGGGTCCGGATTGGGCTGCTGCGACCATTACAATTCGGGACATCGTTGGTTCACTATGGAAAAAGAACTGCGAAATGTAGTTGTTTGCCATCAGCTATGGAAGCGAGCTGTTAATAGTGATGGCCCACGAGTTTCAATAACCAGTATTATTACAGCCGTTCAGCTCCTGCGGTGCCAGCTTTCACCACAAAGGAAGCCCGAGTTACAAGAGGCGCACCCCTGCGATCCACATATTCGACTACCTGATAATCCGTTTTCCATTCCTCAGGCGTCACCTGGCAGGAAACATAACCTCTTTCCGAATTGAAGAACTTTACGAATGGGTTTTCGGCCAACATGGCATCTGTCTCGGGCCTGGTCTGAGTCCCATTTCCACCAGAGCTGATAGACGTACCGACAAATTCAGTTGCAATAGTGGGGCCATTCGACTCCGAGAAATTCACTTTGAGGTCGTTAACCCAATTAGTATGAATATCTCCGGTCAGAATAACTGGATTCGTCACATCACGAGAGTCCAGAAAATGAAGCAAACGGTTTCTCGCAGCTTCGTAGCCGGACCATTGGTCCATGCTGTACAAGGCCTGTGGCCCCGGCTCTCTGTCGACGCGTGCCATCATCACCTGCTGCGCAAGTACGTTCCAAGTGGTTTGTGACGCCACCAGCCGATCGAACAACCATGCTTCCTGCTGTTTTCCCAGCATAGACGTATCGGGATTCAAAACCGAATCATTAATCGGTTTTCGACCATCACCATTGGGCTGATCCGATCGATATTGACGGGTATCCAAAACATTGAAATCTATCAACTGCCCATAGGGCGTTGCTCGATAAAGTCGTAGATTCGGTCCACTTGGAATCGATCTGGAACGGAGAGGCATATGTTCGTAGTACGCCTGATATGCACGAGCACGACGCTGTAGAAAAACAGAGCGTGCCACTCCCGATTCCTCTGAAATTGAATCCGCATAATTATTGTCAAACTCGTGATCATCCCACGTAACCATCCAAGGGCAAGTTGCGTGAGCAGTTTGCAAATCTGGATCGGTTTTATACTGAGCATGTCGATTCCTGTAATCGTCCAGTGTAAGTATCTCCAGACCGTGATGGCGTCGCACCCGCCCTTCTAACGCTGCCCCCTCGTAAATATAATCGCCAAGATGAATAATCAGATCCGGATCCTGACGTGCCATGTGTTGGTAAGCGGTGAAATATCCAGTTTCGTAATGCTGGCACGAAGCAAAAGCGAAGGTGCATCTCCTGGGTAGACTTTCTGGATGAGGAAAGGTTCGCGTTTTACCAACTGGACTGGCTTCGGGCCCGACTTGAAACTGGTAATAGTATTCATGGTCGGGAAGTAATCCCTTTACTTCCACATGAACGCTATGCGCCAATTGGGGGGTAGCGATGTATTCCCCGCTACGGACTATTTGAGTCATCTTTTCATTCTTAGATATCTGCCATTTTACTTTTATATTTTCATCAGGCATGCCACCCCCGTTAAGAGGGTCTGGAGCCAGGCGAGTCCACAACACCATCCCGTCACTGGTGGGATCGCCGGATGCTACGCCAAGCTGAAACAGATAATCTGAGTTGCGTATCCTGCTTCGAACACCACCACTACTTGGTTTATCTAACGCGGTTAACGCTGGAATAACAAGTGATCGGCGTAGAATCGTACGTCGTGTATGGGTTGACTGTCCTGGCAACTTTAACTTCCGTTTCATTCATTTCACCCTTGGCCATAGCCCGTAATCGTTAAATGCATCCTGTCCCAATGGTATAAGACTGAAGTGACATGATGAGTAAGCATACCATCACTATTATCCATTGACGAGCGCCCACCATGTAATGTCACCTTAAAATACCGCTTGATTATCTGACGCAAAATCTAATGATGATCGTCGCCTATTCCAATCGCAGGGGCCAAAACACGCCTGTACCATATGTGTTACCATGTAGCACCGCACCTCCGTGTCGATTACTGACCGAAACAAATATGGTTCACTCGTTTTTCAGGAGATCATCATGGCACAGAACAGCCCAATTGGGATCGGAGTTACGGGATCCGGCTTCATGGGTAGAACACATGTTGAAGCAGCGCAACGATCTCCTGAAACCCGTATCGTTGCGGTGACGGGCGGTTCCCGAAGTAAACAACTGGCCACTGATTATGACATTGACTGGGAACCCGACACGGCATCAATGGTCGCTCGTCCGGACATTGACGCTTTAGTTATCACCACACCTCACCATGTTCATATGGAAGAAGCCATGATGGCTGCAGAACATGGAAAGCATGCTTTAGTGGAAAAGCCTCTGGCTACCAGCCTCCGTGATTGTGACCAGATGATAAGCACCTTTTCGGAAAAGAACCGAATTCTCGCTCTGGGCTATCACCAACGGTTCCGAAAATCGAATGATACTGTTCGAGAACTGATCCAATCGGATGCAATTGGTCCGGTAAGGTGTATTCAGATGTCTGCCCTTTTTGATATCGAAGCCCTTCGCGCAGACGAAGGGTTTGGGGGAGCATGGAATTGGTGGAAGGATCCTCGCAGTAAGGCTCACTTACTAAACAGTGGTCCTCACAACATCGATCTATGTCGATGGTGGCTGGGTTCCGAACTTCAAACGGTGGTTGCTCATTGCGGCACGTTTCGAGAGGACAATCCAAACGAAAACACGACTATGGCGATGTGGACATTTGACGATGGTACCGTAGCCAGTTTCTGGTCTTCCAGTGTACTACCCGCACCTGGATTTGAGCAGGAGGACTTCCGTTTTAGAATTATGGGTGACAAAGGGATTATTGACGCCAACCCTTTTGGCAAGATACAGGTAGGCAGGAATGGCACATGGGAACTGGCATATGAACAACCCGCAGTTGCCTTTGATGACGCAGACCTGGCTTTTGTTTCCGATGGTCGCATGCAGGCCTATACCGATCAGATGAGTGCATTTGCTGAAAGAATTTCTGGGAAACGCACGCTATGTGGAACCGATCAGGATGGTCGTGCAGGGGTGCTAGCCATTCTGGCCATGCTCCAATCATCACAAACGAACAGATTGATTCATCTTTCGGATGAAACGGTGGTCGAAGCACCCAAAAACGGTTGACTCTTGAGGCAGTGAAACACGATCACACGCCTCTCGTTTAAGGTGCAGCGATATAACGAGACAGAACTATTCCCGCCTTCCAAACAATAAGATCACGTTCTATCGCTGTTGGCCCAATCACGAGCCCTGAGTGATCAGAATGTTTGCATAGTCATCAAGGTGAAAATGAGAACCAGGATGGATCAGGGTTGTGGATCCGAGTTCCTGTATTACCGCAGGCCCAGGAAGCGTGCTGTTTGTCTCCAGTCGAGAACGGTGGTAAATCGGACATTCGACAAAGCCTCCCGATTCACCAAAAAACACCTCTCGGGTTTGGGTACCTCGATGATCACCCTGAGCCTCCAACTGGCTTTGAGAAATAGAAGGTTTGGCGAGTCTGCCAACAGCTGTCAGTTTCGCTTGAACAACCATAATGGGCTCATCGACAGCGTGAAAACCATACTCTTGTAGATGCGCTGAATGAAAACGCTCTGACATGATCTCTTTCATATCATCCGAGACTAGCTCCTGGTGGACAAATGGGATACTGAGGTCGAAACTCTGTCCCAGATACCTCATGTCCATGGCATATTCGAAGTCCATGGCATTGGTCTGCACTTGTTCCCGCGTAAGTGCTTTCTGGCCATCTTGTTTCAGTGATTCAAACACTTCGACAACCTGGGATATTTGAAGTTCGCCTAAAGACTCCAGTAGTGTCTGCGTGTAATCATGTCTGAGATCCGTCACCAGCAGACCCGTTGCAGAAAACGTACCGGGGCTTACCGGGATAATAATGGTTTTTATTCCCAGTTCAGATGCCACACGATTGGCATGCAAAGGACCCGCTCCACCAAAAGCAACCAGTGCAAAATCCCGAGGATCGTATCCACGATGCACGGACACTCTTCGCAGCGCTCCGGCCATAGCGGCATTAGCAATTTCCAAGATGCCGTACGCCGTTTCGATCAGATCCATACCCAGGGGTTCGGAACATCGCGTACCGATAGCACGTTGAGCCGCTTCTACATCCAGACGTAATTCACCACCCAGAAAATACGCAGCGTCGATACGGCCAAGTATCAGATTCGCATCTGTAATTGTGGGTTCCTGTCCGCCGGAAGCATAGGACACTGGACCAGGCTCCGCACCGGCGCTTTGAGGTCCAACTCGAAGTCCCCCTCCCGTATCAACCCATGCAATGGACCCCCCGCCAGCACCAATCTCTACAAGATCTATAACCGGTGTCCGAATCGGGTAACCCTGTCCTTTGGAACCATGTTCGCTGGAGCTGGCCTGTTTCCCCACCTCGTATTCTTTGCTTACCCTCACTTTACCATTTTCGATCATTCCAGCCTTGGCCGTGGTCCCACCCATATCAAAAGAAATCAAGTTGTCACACGACATCCTGTTTCCGAGATAACGTGCAGCCATCACTCCAGCCGCTGGTCCCGACTCAACCATGAACACCGGCTTATCTTTAGCGGCTTCAAAAGGATAGACTCCCCCACTGCTCTGCATCAACAAAAGTTCTGATTTCAGACCCTGGTTATCCAGTTGATTTTCAATTTGCTGAAGATATCCTGCAACTACGGGACGCACGCCCGCGTTGATAACCGTGGTGGTAGCACGGATGTACTCTCTGAATTCCGGCGCCACTCCAGAAGATCGTGAAATGAATACATTGGGAAGATATTTCTTAAATATCTTTTCTGCCTTACGTTCATGAACATCATTAACATACGCATGTAAAAAACAAATAGCGATCGACTCAATCGGTGTTTCACTCAATTTCAAAGCAAGTTGCTCAACATCCGATTCATCCAACGGCGTTATGATATTGCCACGGTCATCGAGTCGTTCCATTACGCCATAGCAATATTGGCGGGGGACCAGTGCTGGGGGGTTTTGAAACTGCAGATCGTATAGTGAAGGACGAATCTGACGTGCTATTTCTAGCATGTCCCGGAATCCGTGAGTAGTTATGAACGCAACCGGCGCCATGTTCCCTTCAATAATGGCGTTGGTAGCAACGGTGGTTCCGTGCACCAGGAACGCGACTTCCTCTGCTGGTATTGCGGAATTGTCAAGAATACGACTTACCGCATTAAGAAAGCCACGAGATGGATCACTTGGTGTCGAAGGAACCTTGCTAACATGAATATCACCGGTAGTTTGGTTAATCAAAGTAGCATCGGTAAAAGTGCCACCCGTATCCACCCCCAGTCGATAATTCATGTCGTTATCCTGGTGTCTATGATTCTGCATGTCCTCTGTAGTGCTCTGTTTGTTCATGGTTAATTTCACTGGAATCCGGATCAATGGCTACCCGGTAAACATCCCTGGCGCGGGATAGACTTATTTTGCCTTCTAAAACATCATTTAACACTTTGTCTGGATGGCGATTTTCGGGAGGACCGTAGCCCCCACCTCCGCAAGTGCGATAGCTTACAACATCACCCGGAGTTAACGCCACGGTTGTCTTGGAACCCAGGAACCGCGATTCACCATCAGGATTAAGCAGATAGGAGGCTTTCTTACCTGGACTTCCGCCGAACAATCCCCACGGTCCCCAGCGGTCACGATCAGCCAAAACCGTAAAGGAAGCGTGATGGTCAATAAACTGGTAGTCACGTCTGACTCCCAGTCCGCCACGCTGACAGCCGGCACCTTCAGAGTCTTCCACCAATTCATAACGAGTAATTCGAATGGGGTAGTTGCTTTCCGTTTCCTCGATAGGAGCGTTTTCTGTATTTTGACCGTGTGCCTGTACCGCATCAGGACCATCGATAGTTGCTCGCCCGCCATAGCCTCCACCCAATGTTTCAAGAAAACAGTAATATTCTCCCGTCCGTGGATTGATTCCACCAAAACCAGCGTGGCAAATCATGGCTTTGGTCCCTGCTGGCACCTTATCTGGAATCGCTTGTGCCAAAGCACGAAACACGACATCTACCAGTCTTACATGGGTTTCCCACCCACCGACAACCGGTGCTGGGGAAAGACAATTGATTACCGTATTTTCTGGTGCAATCATTCTTACTGAACGATAAAAACCAGCGTTGATCGGAACATCTTCCTCAATAATACAGCGCAGCACATACGCTGCTGCAGCGTAGGTCATTGAATGCGTGGAGTTGACCGGAGCAGCTCTTTGTAAATCACATCCGGTAAAATCGAACAGAACCCCCTGTTCGTTAATCACAACTCTTGATACCAGTTTCACGGGTTCATCGGTAAATCCATCGCTGTCAACTACTCCTTCGGCCCTATAATCACCGAACGGCAGTCTCTTCATGGCTTTTTGAGTCATCCGGTCGGAATATTCCTGAAGTTCATCCGAATAGAAATTGACAAACTCCTGTCCATAACGATCCAGCAATCCGGTTAGCCGTCGGATTCCTGTCTGGTTGGCTGCAATCTGGGCACGGAAATCACCGGCGGTTTCACGTTTGGATCGTATTTGCGAGAGTATCAGCCTAAACACATCTTCACAGATGGCATTGTTTTCCATGATCAGTACAGGCGGAATGATAACACCTTCCTGATAGACTTCCTGGAAAGCCCCGACACTAGCCGGAGCGCCACCTCCCACGTCCACATGGTGAGCAAGATTCGCCACATAACCCCATAGGGTATCCTGAAAATATACCGGTGCAATAACGGCTATATCATTGAGATGTACGCCTCCCTGGAAAGGATCGTTTGTGACAATCGCTGACCCAGCAGGCAGTTTGTCACCGGCATACTGCTCGACTGCCAATGGAATCATTTTTACCAGTGAACCAAGATGATTCGCCTGCGAAAACGACTGCGCGATGACATTACACTTAGAATCAAAAATGGCACAAGAAAAATCACATCGTGTTTTAATGTTGGTGGAATAGGCACTACGTCGAAGCGCAGCGGTCATTTCTTCTGTGGTTTCCACAAAAGCATTGCGCATAACTTCCAGGCTTACTGGATCAATTGCGTTCGGTCCTGTCACGTGTCCTACCTCTGGTATTTGTAAAAGGAAATGAAACCTGGCTAATCGCGGCAGGGCATCAACCGCGATTTCCAGATCCCCAAACCGATTGGAAATACTCCCCTTCGATAAATCGATTGGGCCGGAGAGGCTGTATATCAATATTGGGATTCTCACCAGCTATGATATCTGCCAGAGCTTCGCCCATGGGCGGCGCCAATTTGAATCCATGTCCACAACCCGCAACTGATGCATAATAACCCGGCACCTCTGGTTCTGGACCAACCAGCGGATGCCAATCGTCCGAAATGGTATACATGGAAGACCATCCACGGATGATGCGTGAAGTACCTGTCCCAGGGAAACGTTTGTGTACCAGACCTTGAATACGATCTCGGGTAGGTGCGTCAATATTCTTGTCATAGTTATCAATGTCAAGTGGATCTATTTCTTTTGGAAAACCAAGCCCTGCCAGAAGACTCCCAGGTCCATCCGGACGACAATAAAACCGCAATTCCGGGTCACTGATCCACGGCATATCATGGTTGTCAAAAGGAACCTCCATAACGATGTCGGATTCGCGACTCCAGCGAAACGAGTAATTCAACCCTACCCATCCCGCCACAATTCGTCCCCATCCGCCCGCCGCATTAACAACCACACGAGTTGACACACTTCCCTCCGATGTGGTTACGGAACTTACACCTCCATTTCCATCGACTTCTATTCCGGTGGCACCTACCCCTTCAATCACTTTTAGACCCCATGGTGTTGCTGTTTCAGCCATGACTTGCGTGGTTTTTAAAGGATCAGCAAAACCTGAATCCACTTCGAGCATGCCGCATTGTATATCATCCAGTTGGAGCATCGGATATCGAGCCTTTAACTCTTTCGAATCCAGTTCATCTATTCGAATCCCTTGCTCGCGTTCCAGTTGCATAACTCGATTTCCCGCATCTACGGATTCATTGCCCATCAACACGAGATAACCACTTGGCGTGAACAACGTATCACAACCAAATACTTCTTTACTGTTTCGAAACATTTCAACCGAGCGTTTGGCTAGCTGCACGGTAAGTGGATTCGAATAAAGTGTTCGTATTGCTGCAGCGGAATGTCCCGTGCTGACTGCGGCCAGGGATCTCGGCTCCAGCAAAACAATATTTCCGAACCCTTTTCTGGCAAGAAAGAATCCGGCACTCACACCAAATATACCTCCACCGATAATCACAGCATCCGCCGTTTTGTCCATCGATTCCTCATTTCCGGTCTGCTCATTTTACCCCTTTACACAACGCTCGTGATTCTTAGGCCACCAACATCATGAAAGGCACTTCCCGTTCACCTCATGTACTATCCATAAGACCTATCAACGATTCCAGTCCGTGAGTCCATCACATGAAATGTTTAGTGCAATCCAACCAGTGAACTCATTTCACTCACAAACGATACCCTAACAGGTAATCACACTGCGTTTAAGTCCGGTTGGAAACGAAGGGGGATCGCTTCCGCTCTTGGGTTATTGGGTATCCCGTCGAGCCATATTTAACGTAAGGCTTGCTGCAAGCTGCGTAAGTCGCTGGATGAGCTCGGTATCAGGACAGAAATCGGTTAACTGCCTCTTTCCATGGCTCGCAATCAGACTATGCCGGAGTCATAACAAGAACCGTGTACAAAGTGTATTTGAGACTCCCGTCTTTGCTGTTTCTAGAACTTTCTTACTCTATGATTCAGAGTGTCTGCGACATATACATTGCCATCCGGTGATATGACAATACCATGAGGTTGTGACAGTTTCGCTTGGCGTGCTGGTCCACCATCTCCAGAGAAGGTTCGACTCCGTCCCGTCCCTGCAACCGTGTCTATGATTAGGGTTTTCCGATCTATTCGTCGGATACAATCATTCTCGGAATCAACGATGAAAATATCTTTATCCGGTCCTATCGCAATACCCTTAGGGCCGTTCAATTGTGCTTTTTCGGCGGGCAATCCGTCTCCCGAATACCCAGCCACGCCCGTTCCGGCGATATGGTGCAATCTTCCTGTATTGATGTCCATCCGCCATAAGGAGTGGCCTTCACGCATTACAATCCACAGAGACTCCTTGTCAACAGCCAACGCTCGAGGCCCGGGTAAAGGACTTCCTTTCGCCAAAGCACCATCGCACGGAAAGCGGGCTTCTCCGGTACCCGAAATAGTTTCAATCGTCCGTTGTCTGAGATCAATTCTTCTGAGACGATGATTCCCTATATCGGCCACATACAGGTACCCTCGATCATCCAGTGCTATGCTGTGAGGTGATCGAAAACGGGCATTTTGTGCCAGATCGCCGTCCCCACGAAAACCAGCGATCCCATCGCCAGCCACCGTGTGAATTGTTTGAGATCCAATATCCACGCGACGAATAAGATGGTTGGCCATTTCGACGATGTACATGTTGCCACGCTGGTCAAACTGCACTTCATACGGTTGGTCCATTTGTGCCTTTAAGGGATCCTCTCCATCGCCAGCCCAACCTTTCGTTCCACTACCAGCAACAACGCGCATCTGTCGGGTCAAGGGATCCATGCGCCAAACACGATGATGGATACATCCGGTGATATAAATCCCACGGTCCGGTCCTATCGTTAACCCGAAAGGCCATGGCAAGTTCAGTTCAGCAGCAGATCCGGACCCTCCGTTATTGGCTGTTTTTCCTGTACCAGCTACGGTCGTAATGAGTGTGTCTTCGGCTTTAATAATCTGAGTAAACAGAAACAGGATACATACTGCAGAGGCATGAAGTTTCATCACCATTCAGTACCACCTTACCTTTCCATCATTTTTGGATACGAAAGCGAGACACCTCTATCAAAAGACTTTCACGACAAGGGCTATCCAGTGTATTCGAGTCTTTCAATTACGTCCGGAAACCGTCTGCACATAAATCCGCTGTGAGCCAACACGCTGTGCAGGAACCAGTTCCCCGTTTCCAGCTCAAATAAAATGGACCGATGCAACAAACTATTATGTTCGGCAATTCTTTTGGCTCAGGCTACAGTCGGAACCGGAAGACTTCAGTGAATCCGTGACTAAGCTATGGTCACGCGAGAACTTCAGTCACGGGAGAACCTCCGTGGGCAATGGGAATGGGGCGCCCATTGAGATCATTTACCATCATACTAGAATCGATTCCAAGAAGATGATAGATAGTTGCAGCCATATCACCAGCCGACACGGGCCTGTCTACAGGATAGGCCGCGTGCCGATCCGTCTTGCCCAATACCAATCCCGAACGGGTACCCCCACCAAACAATAACGAAAAGCCACACTGAGGCCAGTGGTCACGACCGGCGTTATTGTTGATACGGGGAGTTCTACCCATTTCTCCCATAATTACAAGAAGCGTCGAATCCAGCAAACCTCGCTCTTCCAGATCTAGAACCAACTTAGACGTTAATTGGTCCAGTTGGGGAAGATGACTACGAAGCATTCCGAAATTATTTCCGTGAAGATCCCAGTGATTACCATTTTTAGCTTCCCAGTGTATGGTAATAAAAGTAGATCCTGCTTCAACCAGTCTCCGTGCAATCAACGCACTGGATCCCCATAAATTACGTCCATATTGATCTCGTACGGATTCTGGCTCTTTGGTCAGATCAAAAGCAGAACGCGTCTTTTCTCCTGTTAAAATAGAAAACACCTGCTTCTGAAACTGACTCATAGATTCCACAACGCGTGACTTTTCTATAGTTGCCAGTTGACTATCCACCTGACGAAGCAACGACTTACGTCGATCCAAACGATCGGCTGTGATTTCTGGAAGCTGATCCAGAGAGGGCAGTACCGGATTACCCATAGCAATGACCGGATCATAATCGTCCTTGTTCTTACGATCGAAGGACGGGGAGCAGACGGTAAACAGAGGGTCATACTGACTGCCCAGATAACCGCCATAAGGTCCGGCTCTTCTCAGAGATTGAGAATAACCGGGAAAGGCAGGCATCGTGACATATCGAGGTACATCCGTTGCGCCGAGTCCCAGAAACTGACACAAGGATCCCATGCTGGGATGGTCCGAAGGCTTAGCAAAATAATTATCTCGATCACTCCCGCCATCAAAACCAGTTAACACATTATACGGATTGTGACTGTTGTATTTGTGAGAATAGGTTCTAATCAGAGTCGCACGATCCATGAGTTGAGCTGTCTTAGGAAGCAGTTCCGATATCTGGATCCCGGGAATCGATGTCGAAATCGGTTTCAATTCGCCTCGGATATTATCCGGCGCTTCGGGTTTCAGATCGAACATGTCCTGATGCGGCGGTCCACCGAAGAGATTTACCAGAATAACGGACTTGGCACGTCCGGACACGGCTCCCTGGACAGCCTGTTTTGATCGGGCACTGAGCAATAAGGGAAGTGTCATTCCTCCAAATAGTGACAAGCCTCCTACCTGGAGTGCATCACGTCGACTTTTCCTGTCGCAACATCGCGAAGATGTTCCAAGAATTCGAATCATGGCTTGCCCCGTTTGCTGGTGACGAGTCACACACCTCTAAATGAAGATTTCCACGTCTAAACTGAATGTCTGCAAACAATTCTACTAGCTGAGAGCGGTCCAGCTCAGTGGAGTACTCATATGGTAACCTAATTAATATACTGGTTGAACCACATTTAACGTTTCTCAAAGAGTAACGGATCCATTTTCCGAAGCGTTCTACGGGTTTTACGTTCATTACACCATTATCCCGTACGAAAACTGACACTCAACCTGACGGAGTGAAGCCTGATCGCACGTTCTTGTCGATCCTCATAAAACCAGCTACCCTAAGACCAAACGCGAAGCGGTTACTGAATGCTGTCAGATATATTCTAAATAATTGAAGGACAATTTGATGCCCACGGTCATGATTTGCCCCGAAGCTCAACTGCACAAACCTGCGCCTTACGTAGATATCCTACAGGAGGGCGGTTTTGATATCATTTATCCGAAGGATCCCACCTTTACCCGTGGACATTTCAGTGACAACGACACGATTGACGTACTTAAATCTTGTGATGCGGTGGTGGCAGGGGGAGAAGTGTTTTCGGAATCGGTTCTTGAATCATTACCCAAATTACGAGTCATCGCCCGCAGCGGTGTTGGTTACGACAAGGTCAATGTTCCCGCAGCAACACGATTGGACAAAGTTCTAACCATCACACCCAACGGCAATTATGACGCCGTTGCAGAACATGCAATCTCGCTGTTATTCGCAATCACCAAAAATACGATCGCCAATGATCACACAACTCGTAACGGAACATGGATTCGGTCACTGACCCGCCCTCTCCGCGGTACAACCCTCGGAATTGTAGGACTTGGCCGAATCGGACGCTCCGTCGCTACTCGAGCCGGTGCTATGGGAATGAGTCTGGTTGCAACCGAACTTTATCCGGATATGAGTTTTGTCGAAACACACAATATATCGCTCATCCCAATCGAAGAATTACTTTCCCAGAGCGACTACGTCACCGTTCATTGCCCTGCTAACGAAGACACGTATGGCATGTTCAACAAACACCTGTTCTCACTCATGAAAAAGGGGAGTATGTTTATCAATACAGCAAGAGGTAGTCTTGTTGTGGAAAACGACCTCATAGAAGCTCTGAACAGCGGACATATCGCTGGAGCTGGACTGGATGTTTTTGAAACCGAACCAGTGGATAGTAACAATCCGCTCAATCAGTTAAACACGGTTGTTCTCAGTCCACACGTAGCGGGAGAAGATGAACAGTCGACAATCGACATGGGAGTGGAAGCCGCGACGTGTATTGTAAACCTGTATCGAGGGGAATGGCCGGATGACGCCGTTGTAAATAAGGAACTCAAAGATAACTGGAGCTGGTAACAGCCGGCCCGATGCTACTCGTGAGACACAAACGGTTATGCGAGCACCTTTTTATTTCTATCAGGTTATCAAGCACACCCATAAAGCTGATCCATAACACTAAGGTCGTCCCTGCCACCACACCTTACCGTTGTCTGTGATACCACCCCACCGCAAGCACGGACAAAATAAACAGACACCATTCAGCCACTGCCAGATATATGGTGACCGGATGAATATCCTGGTAAATACCAAAACTGAGCGTACGGAAGCCCACGATGCTTCCATGAATTACCAGGCACAGACGGAGTGTGGACTCGACATACGCATTGCGAATGAGCGGCCACAAAAACAGCAGCCCCAGTCCGAACTGCAGTCCTCCATAAACCGTCAGGTATTCAGAATGACCGGAACCAGATGCAATCTGGAATCCTATAGCTTGTGATGTTCCCACCGGTTGAAGTGCACACCACACAGCTAGACAAAGGTAGGTTACTCCCACCATTGTTAGGAATGTTTTTATAGCAATCTGGTCTGTTCTCGAAGGATTCACGTATCAGCCTCTGGGAGATATCTCCACGTCTTCGTCATCCTGCAACTGTCAGAGAATCAATCACATCTGTTGACAGCTACGGCAGGTTTCCAAGGATGTCCCGTCGTCTCCAAAGCAGGGTTTCTTTTCCAGCCTTCCGAACAAGTACTGGTTTCAAACCAACCTTCGGGAATATCCAGGATCCAGACTTCGCTGTTAAGTGGCGCTGCGTGTCCACCAGCTACCATGATTTTATGATTGAATACCACTGTTGAATGAGCGTGCCTTGGAGACCATGTTGTCGGTGTTTTGAGGTAATTCCAGCTTCTGCCATCTTTGGAATACCACACATCTGCCCAGTTTCTAGCCGGATGATTTGACCATCCCCCCAATACCCACATTCGGTCGCGATACACCACCGATGAAAACCATATTCGTGGATGCCAGGGGGCAGAGGCAGTTTCAAGGTGCCAGACAACGCCGTCAGAACTAGACCAGACATCGTGATGTGCCTCGTATTCCGGCAAATAATTCCCTCCACCCATCAACCACATCTTATTGTCGAAAACGATAACCCGATGATACGCGCGAGGTACCCACGGAGCCCTTTCCAGTTCGCGTTTCCAAACTGTGCCGTCAACACTCGACCATACGTCGTTCTTAAGACTGGTCTTGTCCCCGAAATAATAATTCTCCGTACCACCAATAACCCACACTTTACCTTTAAAAGCGACTGCTGCCCCAGCCAGACGTCCACTCCATCGGGCTTTCGCGTTGTTCTTTTTCCAATGGTTACCGTTAGTTGAAGACCAGACCGATCGACCCGCACTATGGCCCGGCAGTCGTCCGTTAAACCATCCTCCCATAATCCACATGCGATTTTTAAAAACAACGGTCATCGGAAAGTCGCTGTGAATCCAAGGCGATAATCTCCGAACCTGAGTCCACTCAATCCCGTCGCTTGACTTCCATACGTCTCTTGGAGGGGCATGGAAAGAATCAAACCATCCGCCCATGATCCACACATGGCCGTTAAATACCATTTCGCCCGCGGAATCACGCGATTCCCACCCCGGTAAATCTGTCAGCAACTCCCAGTTTACAAGCTGGCCATAACCCTTTAGTGGGAACGCACACAGTAGAAGAAGGACCGAGTACGTAATGACCGTCTTCATCATGGCTGATTCTTAAGGAGTAGAGGTTTTATACGCTATTGCCACTTTATAAGAAGCGGGCCGACGCTTCTCAATCGTCAGCTTTGAAAGGATCATTGGGCATCCTACCCCATTTCTACATAACGGGCTGCCGTCCACTCGACAACCCTATACTTACTTCTCAGGTCATCCATTTCATCAATAGTTGGACTTTTCCCGAATCCACAACTTGCATCCTGACGATCGCATTGAGATAACTCTACTGATATCGGAACTTACAATTCCTTAATCCGAATATTACGAAAATGCACTGGTGCGCCTTCTGACTGAAATCCAATAGGACCGTTGTGTACGGCATAAGGACCTGCTTTGCCAATAACCACGTCATTGAGCTTCGCACTGATGACACCGTCACGGGAAGTAACCGAAAGTGTATTCCATTCTCTATGGGGTTTCCTGGCCGCTTTACGCGCCTGTTCATCGCCATCACTTCGAGGCCCTTTTGCTCCTCCCATGGCAAATATTTGAGCCACTCGTTCGTAAAGTCCCTGAACTTCCACACAGGCCGGCCAGATTTTATGCTCTCCGGCGATATAATTAAGAATTCCAGTGTTTCCAGCCTGTTCAGGAAACCGAATATCGACCAGCAGCACATAATTAGAATAGCTCTTTTTTGTGACAATATAGCCATTAGGACTACCGGTACACTGAATCACACCCCCCTTACTGCTCCATGAAGCCGGATCACCAAAGGCCACTTCAAAATCCTTTTCAAGGCTATTCAGGACGGTAAAATCAAGGTTCGTGTCGGCAGCCATGGTCATATAGCTCATACAAAAAACAACCATTGCAAGAGCCCCACTGATCATTAACGGTACGCGCATGTTAATCTCCCTGGTGAATTACCTGAATAAACCTATGGTCATGTGTCTGCTCAACCGCAACCCGTAGTTTACTCACGCGTTGCCTTCCAACAAGAGCCAGCGACGGAAAAATCAAAAACCTCGCCCGACCACGTTTCTGCACTTACGACAAGCGGATCACATTATGCAGTTCTACGGGCCGAAAAAGCCACCCTTACTACGGATCTTCACTCATAGAATGGAAACGTGATGGATCCAGCCGATCGATATCCCGGTGTGTGTTACCGTGAATGATAAGATCTGCCAGAATATCACCGACCAAAACAGAAAATTTAAATCCGTGTCCTGAAAATCCGCCGGCGATAACCATGCTGTCATCTTTTGGATGTAGTCCCAAAACAAAGTCCCGATCTGGAGTTGTACTGTACAAACAAACTGAGCCAGAGTCGAACGATTCCATACACTGCGGGGCAACCCGATTGAGCCAGCAAGCCATCTCCTCAATATAATGCGCATCGACTACTCGATTGACATTATTCAAGCATATTTCGATCCCTGCGTGATCGGCAGCTACCTTAATGGTCTTATTATCCAGTGACGGAAATCCATAATTGCCAGTTTCATAGTCACAGAACACGGGCCAACGCCCTAGACTGACACCGGTTCCATCAATCAGTTTGAAGTACACTTTTTGTTCCCGCGTTATAACAATCGGAATGCGCAGCGAATCAATAACCTGTGTCAGCCATGGCCCTGCGGTTACGATTAGTTGTTCGACCCGGAAGTCACCTTGCGTTGTAGCAACACGTCGCGGACCATTATCACTAAAAACATCTGTCACCTTACAATTGTCCAACAACAGCGCGCCGTGTTCTACTGCCTTCATACGCATTGCATTGACCGCACGATCCGCACGAAGATAACCATTTTGTTCCCCATACAAGACCATCGTTTCGTCTGGCAGGTTGAGATATTCCGTACGCCTCGATGCTTCCCTACCATCGATAATTTCGTGTAAAATTCCGTTTGTGCTGAGTGCACTAATAGCATCTGCGAAACGTGGATTCCCCGGATTTGCAAATACGAGCAAGCCACAAAGGTCCAGGAGTTGTTGTGCTGACTCTGCTTCCAGTGTGCGCCACATGGAAAGTGCTTCTACAGCCCATTGCACATAGAACGGATCTTCATACGTTGTTCTAAACACACGACTTTGACCATGTGAACTTCCATATGAATGACCAAATTCAAACTGTTCAAAGCCGATCACATCCAAACCACGTTGTGCAAGATGATACGCCGCTGCGGATCCCATTGCCCCTAATCCTAAGATTCCACACTGATACGTCCGTCCTCCGTCGGTCATATGTCCTTCCTGTCACCACACCAGTTGTAACGCATTACTTCGATCCGCCCAATATCTCTATTCTTTTGACACCTTTTGTACCTGATCTTCTATCGCATCTGCGATGCGTGTTTCAAGATCTCCAGCCCATCGTTCAGCCGGAAGCATGTATTCATAAAGGAAGTCTACTTCATAACCCCCTTCCTCCCAGTCACTTCGTGTGGGGATATAGGCAGTTAAATCGGCAAAGTAACCCGTTACCCATGTTGATTTGCCATACTCAGCTTTAAATCGATGTGAGTAACCTACTAAAGCTTCCCCACCCAATGCGATCCACAATTGGTCACCCAGCATCCAAACCTGTGTTGCATAGGGATAAGAGGTTTTAAATGGCACACCGCTTACAAGTTGTCGTAACATTCGCCTTGCCCACCGTGACTTGATAACTCGCGGGCTATCACGATCCGCAAGGAGTGTCTGTTTGGTTATCGTTGACTCAAAATCGAGTTGTACAAACTGAAAAGCAGTACGAATACGCGGTTTTTGAGTCTGCATGGGCTTCTTTAATACTTCCATCACGGCAGCGGACAACTCGCGTCCATATTGTTCCGCAAGTGCGATCGTGCGTCTTGGAAGTGGATTCTGGTCACCACCACATCCAAGAACAAACATCGCCTGCGCCTCGGGATGATGCTTCTCAATAGTAAGCTGCGCAAATCCTGCATAATCACCGGACCACTGATAGGAACTCAAAGTCGTATTATGACAGGCGTAACCAAAAACTACCGCCAGGAGAGAATGGTCCATATTACGAACCGCCAGAACGGGCACCGAATGGTCCACTCGTCCTTTGAGGTGTTTACCCTGCGCCCTTATCAAAGGAACATCGGCCTCCCGATTTTTTCGACGATTAACCGCGAAGCCACAATGCCCTTCCCCTGTGGATACGACGACGGGCTCAGGATCGCTTAATGCATTCGCTATTGTCGTAACAAAGGCTTCTTCAAGCCATGACGAATAGGAGTCCATACGACGGCGCTGTTCTTCATCTAATGGATAATAATCCTCCAGTTCACCACGTACAACAGGTGCACAATGATTATGAGAATTGGTTAATCTTATCTGGGAACGACTCAATCCATGATTCGCTTTCACACGTACACAAATACTCTCGTAGAGCCATTTCGGCATGCCGCAAAGATCACTTGTAACCAGGATACATCGGGTGCCTGTTGCATCGGTAAGCGATAACGCCTTGATCCATATAGGATGAACGGTCCCATCCGAAGGTCGATCACGTGATCCATATCCGGCCAGCCACATTGGAATAGTGGGAGTGATATCTGTTTTAGCGATACCCGCTGACCATCCCCGTTCGCATACTATTTCGGACGCACCACTCGCCCCCGATAACAGCGCCAGGCATGAAATGACCAGTATCACACGTAAACTTCGATGCTCCAAAGGACGGCCCTTTACATTTCGAATACACATGCTGAGATCCCATTTTCTTTACCACGTGCCGTTCGAACTGACTGTCACTGTCGAGAGTCTCGAAAACCTGATCCCTCCAGCTGTTACCATGCACTCTTAAGAATACCAAGTAAGTCGCTTTGATCGACCGTGCAGGTATTGACCCTGAGAATCCTTGTAAGTCCAGCAGCAGTTTCAGCAAAGGTAGCCAGCTGTTCTTCCATGACGCCTACGTCACGTAAACGCTCCGGGATGCCAATATCGTATTTAAGTTGCGATACAGCCCGTACACTCTCTGCGGCGGCTTCGTTTTCCGTCATCCCTTCTTCGAACACGCCCAACAACCGGGATATCTTGGCGAAAACAGTTGGATTTGAATGCCGATTAAACTCCATAACATATGGCAGCAGAATACCGTTACCTCGCCCATGTGAGGTTTTAACCGCAGACCCAACCGGGTATTCCAAGGCGTGGACGGCGGCTACTCCACTATTGGAAAAACCAAGACCCGCCATTAATGCAGCTAGAGCCATCCCTTCACGTGCATCCCGGTCACTGCCATCAGAGACTGCGCGTCTGAGATAAGCTCCAACCAGTTCAATCGCTTTAGCCGCTGTCATATCCGTTAATACGAAACTTCCCTGATAGATCGAACGTTCCCCTTTGGGTAACGGAAACTCCTGATTATCAACTGCAGTAAATGCCTCAATAGCGTGCGTAAGTGCGTCAATACCACTGTCCGCGGTTACATGAGTTGGGCAACTTAAAGTCAGAAGTGGATCGACAACAGAAATTTTGGGACGAATAAAATCACTTAAAACTGCCACTTTTATGCCACGCTCGATATCACTCAGTACTGCGGCAGCCGTAACTTCTGAACCGGTACCAGCCGTAGTGGGGACACAGGACAAAGGAAATACGGGACCCGGTACCACACAATCACCCAGATAATCCTTGGGATGCCCGCCATGCGCCAGCAAAACAGCCGTAATCTTTGCCAGGTCCATATTACTACCACCACCAAGACCTAGAATCATATCCGCATGCGCCACACGGGCGCATTCAGCACATGTCACAGCCAGGTCAAGAGGTGGTTCTGGACATCCCTCAGTAAACACTTCGGTCGCAATCCCACCTTGTTCAAGCACACCTCGCACCTGTTGCACAACTCCGGCACTTACCAGGGCGGTATCGGTTACCATTAACACACGGTGTACATCCAGTTCCTTCAAATGCTGAGGCAGTTGTAATATTGCATTATTGCCGAAAACCAATCTGCCCGCTGAATGAAACGTCCAAGTTGTACGCATTTAAACAACTCCAAACACCAGTGATGACGCATTGCCCGAGTAATCCGTTTAGGTTCATCCCGTCAGCGGAATTCTCAAAAGACGTTACAGTTTACAGTTTTCGCAGACAAAAACCGGCGAAAATCTCAAGCCCCTATGTAATTTACGTCCATTAACCGTTCCTCGATTGTCCTGCTAACTGAGTCTGTCTCCTTGTAATCGAGCTATGGAATTTCAAAGGCTTTTCTTGTCAGTCCAGAAACGGTGGGTTCTCCTTTGCTCTCTGAAAGCAGTACCTCAAACGGTTGTCCGATACTGTTTCCCGCTCTGTCTTCAAGAGCCGTATCTATGATTAAAACATAGGATCCCTTTTCCCACTCGCTCTCAGGTTTCCAATTCCACGTAGTTTCTTGATCATGGATTTCAACGATCCCCTGACACGTGCTTCCGGAACTGCGGTGAACCGAAATAGCCCATTCCAGCATCGCGTGATCCAGGGGTTCATCCAGAGTGATCACAAGCGATTCACGTGTTCCGGAATGGGGTGTATTCATATTCCAGTTGTCCGGATTAGGCTGGGTAACATCCGACTGGCCAACAGTAAAATGTTTGGTTACCGGCTCCCGTAGAGGCTGGCGATTCGCATCTTTCCACTGATCGTTGACAATGAGTGTGTATGATTCACCGGCCAACAGTGAGGGGCCCAACAGTTCCCGTGGTTTTAAACCGCGTTTAATACGTCCAGGATCAAGAAGTAATGTCAATCGCATTCCCAACGGGTCCCACAATTCTTCGCCTAATTCGAGAAACACATCCGATATCAGGTTGTTGTTGGAATCCCTTAATTCAATGCAGGAATAAGCATCACCACGCGACATCGGAGCCGAAAAATGAAAATAGAACTTGAGTTGATTGGATGGAAGATGATCACTCGACGGATAAACAGCAACGAGTCGTGTGTCCTGAGACTTGGAGGGGCTTGATTCGACAGAGAAGTCCTTACACAGAGTCTCTGAAGTCGCAGTTTTATCCAATTTAGGTTCCATGACAATCGCACGGTAAATCACGCCTGGTAACAGCGAATATCGTGGCTCAAATATAATCGCATTGTCTTTCTGATAATATTTTCCAAGCATCTCAGGTAACAAGGTACCGTCTTTATTTACCACATGAACCGTAAACATAGCGCTAACTTGAGGCTCAAGCATTTGAGACAGCTGTACCAGAGAAAGCCCGTTTAAGACGAATCTCTCTTTGCCACCATCCTCAGATTTTCGCAGGGTGATAGACAATACGCTGTTTTCTGAAAGACGGATCTCCGTTTCCTTTGATGGATTAACATCCTTAGACAAGAGAGACGTCGACTCGTACGCATCACGGCAGCCACTCATCATGAAGGTCACTACGACCGGCAACAAAAGCAGCATCCGTAAATGACCGTAGACAGAGAGATACATGGTGAAGCATCCGTACGATTAGCGCAGTGGTATCACACGTGATTGTTCCATAACAACCTCTCCGGACTACTCTGTTCACAACGCTTAGGGAAGCGGAAGCGTTTTCAAATCAGAGGTACCGTTTTCATGTCGCACCAGAACTAAAGCCGATTGCTCATTCAATCGATCCAGCTGCAACACACCTTTCCAAGGCGCTATGGTCTCATACGACAATCCCGCACTACCCCCACCCGTGACAGGATCTGTAATCGCCTCAATGGTTCCTATTCTGGTAGTCTTGACCTTCATTACGCCTCTAGCCGAATTAGCTATCAACAGATACGGTTCCCCATTTTTCTCATAGGAAATCATATCCAGGGGACGATTACGATTCCCAAGTTCAGCAACTGTTGTTCCCTGAACCTTCTGCCCCTTCTTAAGGTCGGTTACAGGAAATTTCACCAGCGGGGTACATGTATATGCTGCGACAAGGTGCGTTTCCTGTTTGATCTGAAATGGCACAAAAGTACGTACAGGCGAGCGTGTTTCAAAGCGACCGTGCGCTCCGTGATAGATCTCTACGCTGGTGCCATTAGCCGTATTTTTAAATGGAAACGCTATCGTATGAAATTGGGATGAAAATTCCTCGTTGGACAGTCCCGCTACAAAAAGCTGACCATCAACATAAGCCATGTCTGTAATCGCTTGCGCTCTTCGATTGCGTCGTCCTGTACCACCTGGTAACGGTGGATTAGGCAAGGTAGCTTTTGAAAAATGAATTTTATCAAGTACCAGCTCAGTTATGCCACCATCCGACGTTACTTTCATTAGAAGTGGCGTCGCATTGGGACCACGCCCTCGAGACACTGAAAGATAAACATTATGACTGATCGGGTTTACCGCCATGTCATTTATCAGTAATTCATCTGACGGAACTCCCACCATTCCTGCAATTCTCTGATTAATGCCCGTTACTTCCAACGTGCGATTATTAACAGCTGCCTTGCTGTCCTGGGTATCTAGAGCAAAAATAACAGCCTGTTTTGAATCGGCGACAAAAAGAACCCCGTCCGGACCGAATGTGACATTCCCCGCAGAACGTAATTCGGGGCTTCCTTCCTTAAACTCGAAATCACCAGCCTGGGTTAAACTGGACATAGCAATCATTACAGCCAGAAAAGCACTTCCTGTACGGATCATAGGTCTTCCTCTCTGTTATCAGTAGCTCAGGATGATCGCTTAAACCGGTCGCGACGATCAGAATGCCAACCGAAGTACAACACGGCACCGGGATGATTATCTACGGGCACCCGTAGGGATTCAAGGGTTCCTTAAAAAATGCCCTAGATGCGGTGGAAACGTGCTCACGATTCCCCACGGCTGTAACCGTTGAGTTAATTCATGACTTTGTTGCGTGAGTAAGCCAGGAATTCATCGACGGCAGGTATTCCTATTTACATTTACTCGAAGACCGAGTTGTCGAGTTCCAGACGATAGATCGTTCCCTGGTATCCAACGACATAGAGTTCGCCTTCATTGTCTTGTCCAAAGGAGACAATCTTTTCCGGTGATTCACCGATCTTCCGTAATTTGAGAAGTTTTCTTTTAATTTGCGTCAGCGCCCAGATTTGACGGGTTTCAAAATCTCCAAAAATGTAAGTTCCATAATAGGAATCACTTCTCTTGCCACGATAAACATAACCTCCTGTAACCGATACGCCATGCTTACGAGGATAGGCTAGAATGGGATGTTGATAGATCGCGTTCGATTTGCGATACGCTTCTGAAAATGGAGCAAAGCCCTCGTACACATTCCATCCGTGATTTTCACCGCGCGCCGCAATTGTCACCTCTTCATACCGATCCTGCCCGACATCCCCTACCCACACATCCCCGGTCGGCAGATCAAAACTAAAACGCCATGCCTGCCGGAAGCCGTGCGCCCAGATTTCTCTTCTCACGGCCTTATCCTGATAATCAAAATACGGGTTGGTGTCCGGTATGGAATAGGGTTTATCTCCATCTGTTTGATTCACATCAATACGAAGAATAGCCCCCAACATCAGTGTCAGATCCTGACCATGTCCTTCAGGATCCTTTTGAGGACCACCGTCACCGGTGCCAACATACAAATATCCATCTGGACCAAAAGCAACCATTCCCCCCGCATGAACGTCGGTATTTTGTGATATTTTGATTATGCGTTTACTGGGCTGGCCTGAATCCCGACATAATTCCTTCGTAGCAAGGCGTTCTGCAATAACCGCTGCAAACAGATTATTTTCACGAACATTGTAATTTAGATAATATTTTCTGTTACTCGCGAAATCCGGATGGAATGCCAGACACAACAGCCCTTCATACTCTCCTGTGCTGATTTCATCACTCAGGTCTGCGAACAGTGTTTTACGATCCTTTCCATCGTGTTTTTCAAATAGCCATATTCTGGCAGTTCGCTGTTCCAGCACTACATATGCTTCCGACATACCCGGCACTGGATGAAACCACACCGGAAGTTCAAAACGCAGATCAGGACCATGCACGGGTATGAGTCGGATCGGCTCACCAACTGTATCGATCGAATCGGGGCTTGCCAGGCCTGGTAAAAGAGCCGGATCCTGCTTCAACGTCGAAAGGTATGCTATAAGATCCGCAAACTGATTCAGAGACACTGTTTTATGTATACCTTCTGGCATCAAAGATTGGAGGGACTTGGTCTCCTCTTCAATATTCTTACTCTCAATACGTATCAATTGTCCTTTTTCATCGATCAACTGAAGTTCCGTCTGAGTTCGTTTTCGTACGATACCAGTGGCCACAGTACCGTCTACACGTACCACCACGGAGGTTGCATAATCTGGCAGAATCTCCTTGCTCGGTTCCAGGACAGCTGTGATCAATTCACTCCGATTATACTTATCGCCGATCCCAATCAGATCGGGCCCCGCCTTTCTTTCCTGTCCCGTTATAACGTGGCAGGTTTTACAGGTAACTTTATCCGAAAGAAAAAGCGATTCTCCCCGATCCGGATCACCGCCGACGGCGGCTTTCCGACGATATTCAATGAGAGGGTCTACTTTGCTCCTTTTGGTATCGACCGTTGTGTCCTGTGCCACAAACAACCTTCTGGCATGTGCCTCAGCAGGAATCCACAACAAAACCAGCGTGACAACAGTCTTCCATAAAACGGTCATGACACAATTCTTTATCTATAACAAATGGGCAACGATTCAGAAGATGACACCAAAGCATGTCTATTTTATCACGCATCTTCCATTCCACCAGATATCCTGAGCGGTTCTATCAAAGATACTTACCGCGCCGCTCCATCCCCCACTGAACCAGTTTGCCTCAGAATGAACACCGTAACTTCTGCTGATCCAGTACACCCAGGTAGCTGGATTGTTGACAGGCAACTTGAATCTAAAAGCAGGACGGTTTATTGGGCCATCTCATGGCTGGACCGAACATCAGCATTACTGGAGCATCCTCAGTTGAAAGCGTCATTCCACGAACCAGTCTGGATGTAGTTTTACACGAACCTGCTCGATATCCAGTTCAATTCCCAGACCCGGCGCATGGGGAATCTCAAGACAGTTGCCGTTGAATTCGAGCGGTGTCTGGAGAAACTCGTTGTAACCAGGTATAAAACTCACACAATGTTCCAGACGGTAAAAGTTAGGCACATGCATAGCCACATGGGCGCCGGCAAGGATCTGACCCGGACCCTGAGCGTTGTGCGGGCTAATGGGAATATTGAAGATCTCTGCCAAATTCGCAATCTTTTTCAATTCACTGATGCCTCCGGTCCAGGTTACATCAGGCATCAGATAATCGGCCAGTTGTCGGGTCAAAACAGGAAGAAAGTCCCAACGTGTAAAAAGGCGTTCACCCGTGCAAAGGGGGGCCTTTGTTTGACGCCGAACATTCTCAAGAGCATCCAGTGATTCTGGCGGAACCGGTTCCTCAAACCATCCAATGTCAGATTCCACGGTCAAACGATCCGCCAGACGAACAGCGGTGGGAACATTAAAATTTCCGTGGGCATCAATGAGTATCTCCACCTCTGCACCAACGCACTGGCGAATAGCTGAAACACGATCATAACCATCTTGTTCGCCCCGCTTCGAGATCTGTCCATCAAGATACATCGTGTGACGGGGCATCATTTCAAGAAACGGGTCCAGTTTGATCGCATCATGCCCGGAGTCAACCACTAACTTTGCAGCGTGTGCATACTCATCAGCGGTATGACAGTTATCAAACCATCCATTGGCATACAATCTGACATCTTCACGAACTTTTCCTCCCAGAAGTTCGTAAATCGGTTGGTTTACGGCCTTACCCTTTAAATCCCAGAGCGCAATGTCAATTCCAGATAGTAATGTTGTGGGAAATCCCCTTGACCCCATATAGGTGTATCGACGGTATAAACGATGCCAGATGTTTTCAATATCTGCTGGATCCTCTCCGATCAGAGCATCTTGTACCAACTGAATACCACGGGCAGTCAGAAAACTCCCTTTTCGAGGTGAACTGGAAGACTCCCCCCATCCGGAAAGACCAGAATCCGTCTCAATTACGACAAAGGTCCACTGCCACTCGTCTCGCAACTCCAGTGCGCCGAGTTCAGGTCGGACGACATATGCTGTGACGGCTGTTATCTTCATGGCGTCATACGTTCCTAACAAGGTTAATGGTGATGCGATGCACGAGTCTCATTTCGTGTCGCCTAGTACGGGTGTAATCGAGGAACGGGTAACCCACACATCAGAGGAATCGAACAAACGCACACGTAACCAGTCTCCTCGCTGTTCCATCATGGATAGTTCAGTACCCGCTGGTAACGGTCCTGGCAAAGAACTCGGTGCATTGCTTGAGTCTGCAGAGCGAGCTATGACTTCTGGCACAACAACAACAGCCAGATTCGCATCAAAAGGCGGTTTTGAGAATTCAAGCAGTCCCATCAAACTGATCCATAACGATAAAGTGATCCAGACCGCTACAGTGAAGCCACGGTGAGGATAGGCTAACCGTAATCCAACAGCAGTCGAGGCCAGTAGAAAACAAACTATTGCAATCCATTGATCTACTATGCCGGAGCTGAACAAGGGGAGCCGGAAAGTTGCTGCTATAATGGAATCCACTTCAGGCTTGGGTAGCCATGCCGGCAACAAGGTACGTACATGAGCAAGATTTTGTCCGGCTCGGTGGTGAGTGGGTTGCATAATCAACGCGCGTCGATAAGCCAGAATAGCACTACCCAGGCGTTCTGCCCCCAGAGCAGCATTGCCGATGTTCACCTGTAAATCAGGGTTGTTTATAGGGATTCCGAAATCAGATTCTCCTGGCTGACATAATTTTCTGAAGAGGAGTTCTGATTGATAGAACCGCTCCAGCCGTTCGTCTCGATCAGTAGACTCCATAGCACTCTGATATTCGTCTATTGCTTCTCTTAATACCTTTTCCGTGTTTGCGGGCTCCATTGCGTAAGATCCCGAACAAACCAGCGTGATGCCCCCAAG
>CAXEIY010000266.1:0-28737 GCA_963996245.1 uncultured Planctomycetia bacterium
GTGGAGCAAATTTAATGCCGAAAAGAGCTCTTTGTTCAAGTGTTTATATCTGCCAGTATCCGGTCACTCCTTTGCGGCTTCTCATATCCTTATCTAGCATTTGTACTGAGGCGTGCAAAGTCTATTCGTGAAGGTTTTGCACATAAATTGCTGGATTAACGGTTTTTTAGCAGATTTTGCAGATGCATGGCAAGCTCTATGGAGGTTGTTAGAGGCGTTGAATGTGATCGCAATGGTTGAAAAGGCTCTCAGACAGACGAAATCAGGAGTTGTGCTGCTGTAATTTGTCGTTCATTTTCGGTTCAGGAGCAAAAATGGAGTCAGCGCTGTATGACAATTCAGACGTGATTTCAAATCTGTCCTGCCACAATGGCATATCTGGGCAGGGGTACAATATGGGCATGATAGCGCTAAATGCTGTTTGTTTGGTGATTTATCATTGTTTTTTCATTTTGGTACACATCTTGCCAATGTAGATGGCTGACACATTTTGAATAGAGGGCCTGTTAACGAGTGTATTGGAGGGTGGGCAGGCACGCCGACCCAAAGGCATTGAACGGCAAAAATGTGTGAAGGGACGCAGTATCCATTTGCCTGGTGGCAAAGGTTTGTGTTCAGGATATTGGCTGAAGTCTGGCAACGTGGAGTGATGAGGTCACTTTTGAGTGACACGAAAGGAGATTATCGCCGTGGCAAAACAGTTGGTCTTCGATGAGGAAGCACGTAGAAAACTCGCTTCTGGGGTAACGAAGTTGGCGATGGCAGTTCGTAGTACGCTTGGCCCACGTGGGCGCAACGCAGTGTTGGATAAGGGATGGGGTTCGCCCAAAGTAACCAAGGACGGGGTGACGGTTGCCGAAGAAATTGAATTAGAAGATCCTTTTGAAAACATGGGGGCTCAGCTGGTCAAGGAGGCTTCATCAAAGACCAGTGATATTTCCGGTGACGGCACGACGACAGCTACGGTGCTGGCAGAGGCAATTTTCAAATCGGGTATTAAGTCAATTGCAGCGGGCAGTGATCCTATGGCTTTAAGCCGAGGGGTTGTGAAAGCTGTGGATGCGGTGGTAGAGGAGCTATCTAATCTGGCACGTCCGGTGGATCCATCGAAGCGGCGCGATGTGGCGATGGTCGCGACTATTGCAGGTAACAACGATTCTCGAATTGGTGGGATTCTTGCAGACGCGTTAATGCGGGTAGGCAAAGATGGTGTCATTACGGTTGAGGAAGGACGTCAGCTGGAAACACAGGTCGATGTCGTTGAAGGTATGCAGTTTGACCGTGGCTATCTGTCTCCACACTTTGTTACCAATCAGGATGAGATGAAATGCGAGTTGGAAAATTGCTTGATCCTGATATATGAGGAAAAGATTTCTTCTGCACAGGCGCTGGTTCCGCTGTTGGAGGCTGTGTCAAAAGCCAATCGCCCCTTGTTAATTATTGCAGAAGACATTGAAGGCGAAGCGCTTGCCACGTTGGTTGTTAACAAAATGCGGGGAATCTTGAATGTGGTTGCGGTAAAGGCTCCCGGCTACGGCGATCGACGCAAAGCCATGCTCGAAGATATTGCGGTCCTGACCGGTGGTCAGGCGATTTTCAAGGATCTGGGTGTGCAGGTTGAGAATATTCAACTTGAAGATTTGGGTGATGCCAAGAAGATCACTGTCGATGCTGAAAATACGACGATTATTGAAGGGGCTGGTAAAACAGCGGCGATTCAAGGTCGGGCGGAGCAGATCAGACGGGAAATTGGCGAAACGGAAAGTGAATATGATCAGGAAAAATTGCAAGAGCGACTGGCCAAGTTGGCTGGTGGTGTTGCCCAGATTAATGTCGGTTCAGCGACAGAAACTGAGATGAAGGAAAGGAAAGCCTTGATAGAAGACGCGTTGCATGCGACCCGTGCTGCGATCGAAGAAGGAATTGTTCCAGGGGGCGGTGTTGCTTTGCTTCGTTGTGAGAGTGTTCTGGATAAACTGAAGCTTAAGGGTGATGAGGCTGCCGGTGTCCAGATTGTACAGCGTGTTTTGGATGAGCCGTTACACTGGATTGCAGAGAATGCTGGGCTCGAAGGTGCGGTGGTTGTCAATCGGGTCAAACGTGCGAAAGAATGGTCTCATGGATACGATGCCAAAAACATCCGCTATGGCGATATGTTTGACTTCGGGGTTGTCGATCCGGCGAAGGTGACACGAACCGCTCTTCAAAATGGAGCCAGTGTTGCCAACCTTTTGCTCACCACAGAAACGATTGTGTGTGACATCCCTGAAGAGGCAGAGGACGATCATCACGATGATCACCATGGAGGTATGGGAGGTGGAATGCCGGGCGGCATGGGTGGCATGCCTGGAATGGGAGGTGGAATGCCGGACATGGGAGGCATGGGAGGCATGGGTGGCATGGGTGGCATGGGTGGCATGGGTGGCATGATGTAGGTTGTTCAGCCTGTCTTCCGATAGCATGGTGCAGCAGAAGGGCTGTGGCCCCGTTTTGGTTGTGCCTGAAACAGAATACGATTCGAGAATATAAACAGTGAGGAGAGCTTCTTATGAACATTAGGCCTTTGGATGATCGAGTTGTGATTCAGCCTCTCGAGGCAGAGGAAAGAACGGCCGGGGGGATTGTACTACCGGATGCTGCTCGTGAAAAACCGCAGCGAGGTCTTGTGAAAGCTGTAGGACCTGGCTTGTTGCTTGAGACAGGAGAGCGGGCCGGTGTGAGTGTCGTTGTTGGAGACGAAGTTCTTTTTGGCAAGTTTGGAGGTACTGACATCGAGGTGGATGGAACAGAACTGAAGATCATGCGAGAAGGTGAAGTTTTGGCGAAAGTGCTGAATTGAAATAAAACCACCTTGGCACAGAGTGGTTCGGTACTTGGTGTGCTAAGACACAGGTACCCCGTAGTTTTGAATTAACGCTGAAGTCGCACACTCATTTCAGGAGTATTGGGAGTGGCAAAGCAATTGCTTTTTGAAGATCGGGCCCGCAGTAAGATGCAAGAGGGCGTGGACAAGTTGGCGGATGCCGTGGCAATCACAATGGGACCTACGGGTCGAAATGTGATATTGGACAAGAGTTTTGGTGGTCCCACGGTTACCAAGGATGGCGTCAGCGTATCGAAAGAAATCGAGTTGTCAGATTCTTTTGCAAATATGGGGACTAAACTTGTTAATGAGGTTGCCAGTAAAACGAGTGATGTTGCTGGTGACGGGACGACTACTGCCACGGTTTTGGCGCGGTCCATCTTCAATGAAGGGGTCCGAAATATTACGGCAGGTGCTAATCCCATGGCGGTTCGCCGTGGGATTGAGCGTGCTGTTGAAGGTGCGGTAGCGTTCTTTCAGTCGATTTCACGAGAAGTCTCTAGCAAAGAAGAGATCGCTCAGATTGGAGCCATCAGCGCCAATAACGACGACGCGATAGGTAACTTGCTGGCGGATGCGATGGAACGCGTAGGGAAAGATGGAGTGATCACGGTCGAGGAAGGCAAGGGTATAGATACCACGCTTGAGTTCGTAGAAGGAATGCAGTTCGACAAGGGTTATATCTCTCCCTACTTTGTTACCAACCCCGCTGATATGGAAGCGGTGATGGAAGATCCGTACTTGCTTATTTTCGAAAAGAAAATATCGAATTTGCGAGATTTGGTACCTGTGCTGGAACGTGTTTCTCAAGCCGGTAAGCCTTTGTTGATCATTGCCGAAGACGTTGAAAATGAGGCATTGACTACTTTGGTGGTCAATAAACTTCGAGGTGTTTTGAATGTTTGCGCTGTTAAAGCACCTGGATTCGGTGATCGACGTAAGGCCATGCTTGGCGATATTGCGGTGCTTACTGGTGGGCAGTTGATAAGTGAAGACTTGGGTATTCAGCTTGATAGTCTTGAGCTTGATCAGCTTGGTCGCGCCCGACAGGTCCGCGTTAACAAAGATGCGTGCACGATCATTGAAGGCGCTGGTAATTCCGGTGAGTTAAAACGTCAGATTGATCAGATCCGCCATCAGATTGAAATTACTGAAAGTGAATATGATCGAGAAAAATTTCAGGAACGGTTAGCCAAGCTGTCCGGAGGGGTAGCTTTGATCCAGGTCGGTGCACCAACGGAAACAGAAATGAAGCAGAAGAAGGCCCGGGTAGAAGATGCTTTGCATGCGACTCGTGCTGCAGTTGAAGAAGGAATCCTTCCTGGTGGGGGTGTGGCATGTCTGCGTGCCAGGGATGCTATTGCTGACGTACGTGATAAATCACGAGGGGACGAAAAAGTCGGTGTTTCGATCGTGATGGCTGCTTTAGATGGCCCGATTCGTGCGATTGCTGGAAATGGGGGAGTAGACGGATCGGTGGTTGTTGATGAAGTATCCGAAAAAGGCGGTGATATCGGTTATAACGCCAACACGGGTGAATATGTAGATATGTATGAAGTTGGCATTATTGATCCCGCCAAGGTGACCCGTTCTGCTTTGCAGAATGCCGGATCGATTGCCGGTTTAATGCTGACTACAGAAGTATTGGTGGCACGTATGCCGGAAGATGAGGAAGAAGGTGCGAAAGTGGAGGGCAGTATTCGCTGATTTGTCCTGCCGCTTCGACTTGAAACGGATGTTTCAATTGCAGCTAGCCGCGACTGTGTTTGTAGTGGAAAGTTGGCTATCCACTGGTACACGGACGCGGCTAGTAAGCGTAAATAGGCGGTACTTGCAACGGGAGAAAAGTCAGGGACAGGGGGAACCTTTAGGGTAATCCGGATGCTGTCTGTCATCGCTTGATACGGTGAATGTTTTCTGTACGAATCAATCGAGAGAAGGAATGGCTGGGGAATGCCTGGCTTCCAATCAATGGGACACCAGCAAGGTGTTCAGAAAGGGCTTGTAGGCCTTGGTATGGCCAGTGTCCACAATGGCATCAAAACGTGATTATTACGATGTGCTAGAAGTCAGTCGCAATGCAACCGGCGATGAAATTCGCAATGCCTATAGAAAGCTTGCACTCAATCATCATCCCGACCGTAATCCGGGAAACGAGGAGTCGGAAAAGTTGTTTCGCGAGGCTGCTGAAGCCTATGAAGTGCTGAGTGACGGAGACAAAAAACAGCGATACGATCGTTACGGTCACCAAGGGCTCAGTGGGGCAGGAGTGCAGGATTTCGGGAACATCAACGATATTTTTGATGCTTTTGGAGATATCTTTGGTGGCGGCGGTGGTAGTGTTTTCGGGGACATCTTTGGCGGACGCAGAAGAGTTCGCCGCGGTACCGACCTCCGGTTTCAGCTTGAGTTGGACCTTACAGAAGCAGCACGCGGCGTAACAAGAACTCTGGATATCAAACGCCGTGAACGTTGTGACGAGTGTCAGGGTAGCGGAGCTCGGCCAGGGTCTTCTCCTGTTCAATGTTCGTATTGTGGTGGCAATGGACAGGTAATCCAATCACAGGGTTTCATGCGGGTTCAGACTACCTGTCCTTCGTGTCGTGGAAAGGGAACGCAGGTTACGGATCCTTGTTCACGGTGCAGTGGACGGGGAAGGGTTGTGATGCCTCGCACCATAGAAGTTCCCATACCGCCCGGGGTCGACAGTGGTATCACCCTTTGTGTCAGAGGAGAAGGGGAGGCGGGCGAAGAAGGAGCGCCTCGAGGTGACCTTTATTGTGTGATCGAAGTGAAGGCGCACCCTTTGTTTGGAAGAGAAGGAGCAAACCTGACTTGCCAGGTTCCGATTACTTTTTCACAGGCGGCATTGGGAAGTACTGTCGAAGTACCTACTCTCAGTGGTCCCTATGATTTGAAAGTTCCTGCTGGAACGCAAAGTGGGCAGGTTTTTCGGTTAAAAGGTAGAGGAGTGGCGGACCCGCATACCCGGAGTGCTACGGTCGGTGCGCTTCTGGTGGAAGTGCTGATTGAAACTCCTAAGAAATTAAACACCCGAGAAAAAGAGTTGTTAAGAGAACTGGCGGAATTGGAAAAAACTCGAATGAGCCCGAAACGCAAGGGATTTATGAATCGTATTAAAGAGTTTTTTGCCGCTGACCATCAGATGGATTCCGGACAGGAGGGCCCGTCGTGATTTCCAACGATGACCAGAGGGTTGAAGCAGAGATCAATGATTCAGAAGATTCATCGGAAGAACCTTTGACCGAAGAGGTTTCAGAAGACGGCTCTCTGACGGATGCGGTAATGGAGTCGGATGTTGCATCACTGGATGACGGTACCATAACGGATCCATTGCAAGATCTTGAGAAAGAACGGGACAAATATCTGGAGATGCTCCAGCATACACGTGCGGAGTTTGAAAATTATCAGAAAAGGATGCGCCGAGAAATTGAGAGTGAACGAAAGTATTCGATCCTTCCCATGGTGCGGGATTTACTGCCTGTGCTCGACAATATCCATCGTGCTGTACAGGCATCTCAAACTTCCCAGGATTCCGAAGGATTGGCTGAAGGTATCACCATGGTAGCCCGTCAATTGGAAGAGCTGCTTCAACGGTATGAAATCGTGCGTATTGATGCAGTAGGGGAACCTTTCGATCCGAATTTTCACGAAGCCGTAGGACAGTATCGAGTTAAGGATTGTCCGGTCAATGAGGTGCTTGAAGAGGTGGAGCGAGGTTATCATCTGTTTGAACGGGTAGTGCGCCCGAGCAAAGTGATCGTGGCAGCGTCCGACGAGACGTCAGATGATGAAGCGTCAGATGATGAGAAGTCAGATGATGAAACATCTACTTCTGAGTGAACCGAAGCGTACGTGCTATAATTTTTAGCGTAAAAGGAACCTTGATATGGCCTGTTCGGACCGTCTGGTCAGGTCCAGGGAGTTAAAATGCCAACGTATGAATATGTCTGTAATGGGTGTGCTCACGAATTTGAAGTTTTTCAATCCATTACGGCCTCGGTAAAAAGAAAATGTCCTGAATGTAAGAAATACAAGCTTCGTCGAAAAATAGGTGCCGGAGCGGCCGTCATATTCAAGGGTGATGGGTTTTACCAAACGGATTATCGAAGTGACAGTTACAGAAAGGCTGCCGAAGCAGATAAGCCGAAAGTGGAATCCAAACCGGATAAGAAAGACTCCTCATCAGGCAGTAAAAAACCAAGTTCAGAATCCTGAACGGATGTTTTTTCACACGGACCTGTTCTTTTGAAATAGAGGTTTTCCTCTGTTAAGTGGCCAATGATTTTATCGGATGGCAATCATTCGCTTGATTATCGACATGATGGAACGTATAAGGAATTAAGGTTACCAACGGGACAGGGGGGCCTTATAGGCTCCTGATGTCCGGACGATGACGGATTTTGATTGCCTTAGTTCTTTGAGATGTGACCGTCTTCGGATGGTTACCCGATGGAGGACAGGCCTCTGAGTATCCGTGTTCAGTTTGGCAATTGCAATTTCCATAAAATGGATGCATAGCAGGGTGGTGGTTTGATGTTTAGAAAGTTGTTTTTTCGTATGGGTGGTTGTTCGAGCGTATTTTGTGGTTGGGTGCTGTCGGTTTGGCTGTGCTCCGGGGTTGTGTGTGCTGCCGCACCAGAAATAGAGAAGCTTTCATTACATGGTTTGCGTAGTGGTGCTACGACCACGTTAACCATCCATGGACGAGAATTACTTTCCGATTCGACCGTTTTATTGTCGGTTCCGGTGGCGTTTCAATTTGTCCGGAAGGAATCGAACGATACTCGACTGCATCTTGATTTGCGACTTGACGAATCGACTCCATCTGGATTCTATCAGTTGAGAGTGGCAAACAGTCAAGGGGTCTCCAATGCAGTCTTTGTCGGTATTGATCGTTTACCACAGATTTCGATGAGTGAGACTCTAGACACGCTCCCTGTGGCCATGAGCGGTGTTTTGTCCACTACCGAGACTGTGCGATCTTCATTCATGGGCAATGCTGGTGATCAGGTTGTTGTTGAAGTGGAGGCAAAAAGGATCGGATCATCGTTGGATCCGGTTATCGAGTTGTTGGATCCGAGAGGAATTCTGGTCGCTTGGTCACAGGGAATGAGATCCTTGTCAGGTGATGCACGGGTTGTTGCCACTTTGCCGGTTGAGGGGAGTTATCAAGTTGTTTTACGAGATGTCAATTACGCTGCAAAAGAGGCATCCCCGTTTCGACTGAAGATCGGAGATTTTCATTTTGCCGACTTGGTATTCCCGTTACAGGTACAGCAGGGAAGACAAGTTACCGCTGAACTTATTGGACGTTTTTCAAACACCGGACAAACCATCACCCAGTCGGGTACCATCCTTGGAGAGGTGCCGGTTGTTCAAAAAGGTGGGTTGGACCGAATGAGTGGATCCGTTCCTCGATTGCGTGTTGGTATCCATCCTGAAGTCATAGAGCATCGTGCCAACGATAAGGGATTGCCGATTCAGATTCCTGTTGTGATTAACGGTCGCATCGAGAAGGAGAGCGAAGAAGATCGATTTGTGCTGGCCGTTGAACCTGGCCAGCAATTACGATTCGATGTTTTATCACAGCGCGCAGGCACCCAACTGGATGGCGTTCTAATACTTGAAGATGAGGAGGGCAAAGAACTCGCCCAAAATGATGATCGGGGCCGTATTGCTGATCCTGGCCTGGACTTTACGATACCAGAAAAGATGGTTTCTCTGACAGTCGTGTTGAAAGACCTTCATGGTCGTGGCCGAAGTGATTTTATATACCGCATTGCTGTAAATCTGAAAGATCAGCCTCAGTTCGATCTGAATGTTACCGACTCGCGGCATCATGTTCCCCTGGGAGGGGCTGCACTGGTAAGAGTGCGTGTGAATCGTCAAGGATTTTCAGGTCCTATAGAGTTGTCGGTTTCAGGACTTCCTGAAGGTATAGCCGTGACAGGATCAGAAATTCCAGCGAGTGCTTCAGAAACTTTGTTATCGCTTCAAGGGTTTGGAGTTCATACCACTCAGGGGATCATGTCCATAACCGGTGAAGCTCGAGTGGGAGAATGGATGCTGCAGCGACGTGCGCTGCTTCCGTCATCAGAGGCAACCCAATCCGCGCCATGGCTTCGCTCAGAGCTTGCTGTTGCACTTACCGGTCCGGGAAAAATGGCGGTGGGTTGGCTGGAAAAAGACACGGATCTTGTGCTCGGTCAAAAGCATCATTCCCGAATTCAGGTCAGCCGGGCTGCCGGGTTACGGGGCAAAATCAGGCTTTCATTGGAGTCCAGTCAGTCGATTCCAGCTAAATCAGCAGCAGTTGTCCCGCCGGGACAACCCCCGCAAACCGGTCAGCCTGATATCGATCGTGCCATACGGATTGAAGGCGAATCAACGCTTGGAGTCGACCAGACCAATCTCGATGTAAGTATTCAGGTGCCCGGTGATCTGGAGAACATACCTTATGACCTGGCAATCCGTGGAGAGTTACTTGGTGAGGATGATAAAACGGTAATTGCCTCTGCAGTAACATCAGCTCGTCGTTTTTTGGTTCGTCATCCATTTGCATTGACGGAAATAGAGTCAAGAAAGGTGACGGCAAAAGCAGGAGAAGGAACCACGGGAATAATTCGTGGACGAATCAAGCGTCAGGGAGAGAACGATCATCCGTTAACGCTTGTTTTGCAAGGTTTACCTCCCGGACTCCCCACTCCCGTCACTTTTATTGAGCAAGGCAAAAATGAATTTGAATTTCCGGTTTTTTTCCCATACGGAACCATGGAAGGTAGTTTGAGTAACGTGGAACTTAAAGCACTCGATGAAACGGTGTCTCCTGAGATTCAATCACCAGGTGTGCCATTGGCTATCGATGTGGTGGAGGGTGAATTGCCTCAGATACCTGGCAGTTTATTTAGAATCTTTGAAGACGAGCGCTACTTCATGGGTTTCCTGCACGAAGGCAGTGGAACGATCACGTTGGATAGAAAAGATGCCTATAGTGGCAACGCTTCATTACGCGTGACGGGTGTACAACGTTTTCGTAGTGAGATTCCTAACTGGAAGTACCGTATTGCTGAAAATCCAGGTCCCGGTGAATTTCGTTATTTCCGTTTCGCATGGAAGAAAAAGGGTGGCGAAAATGTGATGTTACAGTTAACCGCCAATGGACAGTTTGGTCCTGCGCGCGGTCTGGACGGACCGAGTTTTCGATATGAAGTTGGATCCGGGAGAAATGCACTGAATGTTAAGGCGATTAGTCTGGGACAGGAGCTGGCCAAAGACTGGATGGTAGTGACACGTGACCTGTTCGAAGATTTTGGTGAATTTGTTTTGACGGGGCTGTCTTTCACAGCAGGACCTGGTGAATATGCTGCGTTTGACCATCTCTATCTAGGGCGTACCAAAGCAGATCTGGACGCGTCTCCCAGCCCTCGACAGACTGTTTCAGAATAACATGGGTGCCTCAATTTACGGAATAGATTTGCTCAAAAGGACCTTCTCAGGTGGCAGGAAAGAATCGGTGGTTCCTGTTAAACAGGCCGGGTATCTCTTGCAATGATAGGGCAACGGGCTTACATTAAAAATGTACGTTAGTATGCATTTTTGTTTTGCTCCACACCGGTTGAGTTTGCCAATCACATCCAGTGAGTACAGTGATGCGGATGGTTTCCCGTGTGGGGGTGTAAAGTTCGCTTCATTTAAGTCACTTCTGTAGCCTATGAAGCGTGGATCCAGGTGGTATTGCTGATCGCGGGCCCAAATGTATGAACCAGTCTGATACGAATTCAAATGTGATGATTGAAACGCGTAACCTTTCTAAGGTGTATAAGGATTTCTGGGGACGGGAAAAAGCAAGGGCTCTTAGTGCACTTGATTTAAAAATCAACAAGGGCGAGGTTTTTGGTCTGCTGGGGCCCAATGGATCCGGCAAGACAACGACCATCAAGCTTTTACTGGGTTTGTTGTTTCCCACATCTGGAGAAGCAGAAGTATTGGGGAAACGGGCTACCGATGTGACCAAGAATGAACGCATTGGTTATCTGCCCGAAGAATCCTATCTGTACCGGTTTCTCAACGCGGAAGAGACCCTGGATTTTTACGGTCGACTTTTTGATATACCGAGCAAAGAGCGGCGTGAACGAGCGCAACACCTGATTCAACGTGTGAGCCTTCAAAATGACAAATTCCGGCCATTGAAGGAATATTCCAAGGGGATGACTCGAAGAATAGGACTGGCCCAAGCGCTTATCAATGATCCGGATCTTATCCTGTTGGATGAACCGACAACCGGATTTGATCCCATCGGGACACGTGAAATGAAGGATTTGATACTGGAATTAAAGGACGAAGGGAAAACGGTATTGATGTGCAGTCATCAGTTATCTGATGTACAGGATATCTGTGATCGCATTGCTATTCTACACCGTGGGGAGTTGAAAGAACTTGGACGTGTAGAAGATCTCATTAGTGTTCAGGATGTAGTACAGATTCGTGCCCGTAACTTGAGTGCAGAAGCACAAACTGAGATTGAAAATTTAATCGAAAAACATGGCGCGGAAATGGTAAGCGTAGAACATCCTACGACGACTTTGGAAGAATTGTTCCTGCGTATTGTTCGTGATAGCGAGATGCATCCCGGACGTCGTATTACCGGGGACCAGATGGAGGAATAGTTGACCGGTCAGGTGAGATCTCATGCCTGGTCATGATTCCATTTGTAAGAGAATCAGTGCTGTGAAGGTAGTGCCAGTAATAATAAGTTTGTATCTGTAGTTGGGATTGAGAGTAAACGAACGATGGTTCTGGACCAACTTCCTTTTGATTACCTGTCTTCGATTCGCACGTGGATACAGGTGACCGGCATCCTGACTGCTCTGTCACTTTTGACGATCCTGCTGCAGGCGAGTATCAATCAGGGGAGTTTTGGCAGAGGATTTCAGGAATGGAAGCAGCAGCTGGCTGAAATCGCGCAAGATGTCGTACAATTATCCATGAGTCGGCTTTTTAGCCTCATAAGGCATAGCGTCAAGGAATCGTTTCACCGAAAAGTACTTTACGTGTTTGTGGTTTTTGCAATTCTGTTTTTATTTGCAGGCTGGTACATCGATTCGTCTGCACGTGAACAGGTTAAGTATTACGTTACCTTTGTTCTGAAAGCGACAAGTTGGTTAACGTTGCTGGTGGCGCTTTTACTGTCGTGTTTCAGTTTGCCTTCGGATATCAACTCAAAAACAATTCACACGATCATTACTAAACCGGTACGCCGTAGTGAGATCATTATTGGAAGAATTTTCGGATTTGGATTGTTGGGAACCGCCATTCTTATATTGATGGGTATGGCAAGTTATTTGTTTGTTATCCGTGGAGTTGACCATAGCCATCAGATAGTAGCAAATCGACTGGTTTTTTTTACGGGGCAAGCGGGTGTCAGTGAAGGACATTCTCATCAAGTAAGTCTTGATGGCGAAGGCAATGGAATTACGGATGATGTTGCCGGTCATGTCCACCAGGTTCGTGAGTTCCAGATTCAGACAGAGTCTGCTCCAGAATTGGGATCTCACACCCATAGTTTGCAGATTAGCTCTTTGCAAATTCCGGATTTTCAGGGCCGTACGGATGAACAGGCCGGGCATTTCCATCTAATCACTATCAATCCCTCTGAAATCAGTGAGTTAAAAGAACTTTGGAGTGCTGGAGACAAACAAGCTGCCCAGGACAAACTGGATTCAATGGGAACGGGAACTACCGATCTCAGGTTGGGCCATTATCACAACATTGACAATTACGAAGTGGGTGGAGCGGAAGATCAACTGGTTGCCCGGTCGCCTGTATACGGACGGCTTCATTTTCGAGGTCGAAGTGGTGAAAATCTGGGACAGGAAGGACTTAGTGTAGGAAACCCATGGGAATATCGGGATTATATTGAGGGGGGATCCCGGATGGCCGCAGTGTGGAGTTTTAATCAATTTCCAGCGCCAGGTCAGATAGGTGAAACCCTGCAACTTGAGACGACATTTGAAGTGTATCGGAGTATGAAAGGGAACGTCGAGGATCAGATACTTGCAGAAATCGTTCTGCGAAATCCAAAAACGGGAACGCGATCACGTCCGTTCCTGTTGGGCATTCAGGAATATCATATGACAACACTGGATATTCCCAAATTGCTGACGGATTCAGAGGGCAATGACGTTGATATTTTTCAGGATCTGGTCGCGATTTGTGGCCAGTCGTTGCCAGAGATACCGGCGAATGTCCCGGAACCGATCCTTTTCAAAACCTGTGGCCATTGCGGCGCACGGAACGGACTACAGGACCAGAACTGTAATGCAGAGCTGGTTGTTGAAGTCAGTTGTGCGACACCCCAGCAATACATTGGAATGGCACAGGCTGACCTCTATTTGCGTACGGATCAAGAGAACCCCTTTTACATGAATTTCGTAAAATGTTTAACGGGGATATGGCTACAGATGCTTTTGATTGTGTGTGTCGGAGTTGTAGCCAGTACCTTTTTGAGTGGACCGGTGGCAGCACTAACAACTTTGGCTGTAATTCTAGCTGGACTGACGATGCCCTTTATGCGAGAGGTTGCTATGGGAGACCTTCCTGGGGCGGTGGAATCGCTTGTTCGTTTGATCTCGGGTGAAAGTGAACTGGCTCGATTGGATCCGACTCCATGGCTACAATTTGCGATTAAAGTGGACCAGTTCATGATGTACATTGTTTGGGCTGTTACGTACTGTTTGCCTGATTTAGGCGGCTTTGATATGGCTCAATTTGTGGCCAATGGTTTTGACATTCCATTTTCGTCTCAGCCAGAACAGGGCATTCGTGGATTGTCTATGAATATTCTTATGACGTTGGGATATTGCCTGCCCTATACGTTGCTGGGATACCTTTTCCTTAAGGTTAGGGAGATTGCTCGATGAACGAGCCAGAGAAACGTAAACTCATCTATGTGGCCGGGATGGTAGTGGCCTTGGGGTTTGTTTTCATTCTCAGTAGTCCTCCTACTCGGGAAAATCCGGGTGGTACGCTCTTCGAAATGCGTGCCGACAAACGTCTGGGTGAGGTTACTCTGGGGGATGTTGATCCTACCAGCCACACACTGAATTTTGTACTGGTCGGGATGCGAGGAATTGCGGCGAATATTCTGTGGCAGGAGGCACACCATTTACAAGAGCGTCATCAGTGGAATGAGCTGAAGCGGTGCATCAAGTCGATAACACTTCTCCAGCCACGCTTTGTAAGCGTATGGGATTTTCAGGGTTGGAATCTTGCTTACAACGTTTCCAATGAATGGGACAATGTCGAAGATCGTTATTACTGGATCAAGGAGGGAATCAGTTTTCTGGAAGAAGGACATGAAAAGAATCGAGAACGCCCTGAGTTGCCCTGGAGTATCGGCAAAACTTACACGAATAAAATTGGTTCATCGGATGAGTCATCAGAATTCCGAAAACTGTTCAAAGAAGACAAGGTATTTAATCCCGATGGAGAGGATAGTTTTCGTGTTGGAAAAGAGCATTTTCGACGTGCGATTGAGACCCGTGACGAGTTACGCCTCTATTTGAGTACCGAGGAGAATCTAATATCCCCTGACATGAGTTTAGGGACTTCTCCGCTGGTCTTTCAAGCGGCACTGCCACTGGCTCAGACGCGATATGCTGAAGTGATAGAGGAGGAAGGAACGTTCGGTGAACAGGCATACCTGGCCTGGCAGACTGCACTGGGCGATTGGAGAGAGATGGGGGAGGTTGATTTCCCGTGTCCTGAAGTCGGGACCGTAAAACTGGAATATACCAGTGATGAGCGTGCTGAATTATCAAAAAAAGACTTTGGCAACGTGGTACTGTACTGGTCGGGTCGATATGGCGGGATTGTCAATTATCGAGGGTGGACAGAGCAATGTATTGGTGAAAGTTGGGTGGATCAGGAAGGGCAGTATCAGACGGTTGAAGCACGTCGGCTTACCTTTCTTGGAAATCGGGCCTATGACGAAGGAGATCTGCTTCGGGCGCGAGAGCTTTACGATCAGGCGATGCAGAAGTGGGGTGCGGTTACCGACAAGTTTGACATTTACTACATAGACTCTGATTTTGTAACGGGTTACGTAGCGGATTTGATGGGGCGTTACAAACTCATTCTCACGCATTTGGGTGAATTGCAAGGTAAGGATCAGTGGCCGGATGCGGACTTTGTACTGAATAAGATGTGGAATCGTAATGTAGAGATTGCCACTATGATGGAGTTGGGACAGCAGAGTAAACAGCAAACTCCAGGCCGTGGTATGGGCCAGGGGGGTGGAATGGGTAGAGGTACCGGTGGAGGGGATTCGCAACCGCGACTGTCACCACAAATGAATGCAGACGCACAGTTGATCGAGCGGGTAAAGAAAAATTTAATTGAGTCACGCAGACTCCGAAACGACGCGACCCCATCTCCTGAAGCCCGCTGATTCCGGACGCGAGTTTAGAGCGGCCAGTCAACACTCATGCTGAAAAGTCAGCATGCCGTCTACCCGGCGGGAGGCACTTGTGGTATTCAGCTGACCAGTCCTTTTGTTACCTGCATGAAAACTTCTTCCAGTGTCGGCTCTTTTTCCGAAAATTCCAGAACCCGTACGTTCTCGAGTAATAGTGATTCCAACAGTGCGGAAAGGTCGTCATCACTTCCGGAAAATCTGAGAAGGATCCTATCTTCAAAGGGCTGGATATCGAGTGTGTTTGAATGGTTCTGAAGCAGCCGTATCGCACGGTCCATGCCTTCCAGTATCTTCACATGAATCTGGCGATGGTCTTGGATGCGATCGTATATTTCCTGAATGGGGCCAGCCATAAGTAATTGCCCTCTTTCAATGATTCCAATGCTGCTGCAGCAATCGGCGAGTTCCGAAAGGATATGGCTCGATATAAGAATGGTTTTTCCCATGGATTGGAGTTCTTTTAAAAGGGCCTTGATTTCCAATCGAGCCCGAGGATCGAGGCCACTAGCTGGTTCATCAAGAATGAGGACGGGTGGATCGTGAACCAGTGTTTTTGCTAAACAGAGCCGCTGTTTCATGCCACGAGAAAGGCCACTTACATAATCATCCCGTTTATGAGTCAAATCCAGAAGTTCCAGAACATCACTAAGGACCTGTTTCCTCCGTGTTTGTGAAATCTGATAGGCAACCGAAAAGAAATCAAGGAATTCCCACACTCGCATACCTTCGTAAACACCAAAAGAGTCTGGCATATATCCGATCGTGCGTCGAACTTCCAGTGGTTGTTTGGTTACACTGAAACCACCAATGAAGCCCTCCCCCTGACTGGCTTTCAAGAGGGTTGCCAAAAATCGGATCGTGGTACTTTTTCCGGCGCCATTGGGCCCAATGAAACCAAAAATTTCCCCTTTCTGAATATGTAGATTAAGGTGATTGACTGCTAGAAAGTCACCGTACGATTTTGAAAAATCTTTGATTTCAATCATTGACAGATGCGGTTTCGTCGTGAGAGATAGAAGCAGTGGTATCCAGTCCGAGTTCTTTCGGGAGAGGCGGTGACTGTAAATGTAGGATAAAGAAAGTCAGCCCCTTATGCAGTGATACTTCCGGTGTGACGGATTGACCGGGTAATGGTTTCCGTGACCAGCCAATCAGTCTCAGTTCATTTGAAGGGCAAGTCGAGATGGCCAGAGCAGTGAAAAGATCAGCACCTTCTTTTAAAGGATCGGATTGGTTGTGCAAGGATTGACGAATTTCTTTAATCCATTCGTCGGTGACATAACGGTCGTCCGTCCATTCACCGGCAATGGGAGAGGATAGTTCCGAATTTTGAGCAGGAAGGTTGGGGAATGGAATCAGTTTGGAAATCTCATTGGTGGATAAACTAATTTTGATTTGTGTGCCCGCAGGAATCGTCCCAATATGCTGGAATCCGTAGTTGGGCTGAAATACCATGGCATTTTCAATGGTCAGTTGTGTGTTGTTGGTCAATGTGCCGTTTGGAACAGAATCCAGTTCTGATGTTGGTTGCCATTCGAAAAATCCTAATTGTTCAGATCTATCTGATAAGAGAGGATAGATCTGTTCTGCATGGACCATTGCCAGAGAGTTGGCATGCAGGAAAAGGTTTGCCAATCGGACTGGAGCTTCCCAGTGAAATGTCACATTTTCAATCTGCTGGTCTCGAAGCCCGGTTTCCGTGGTTGGAAAAGGCAAGGCTACTGTGGAAGGTTCGCGATAGCTAACCGCGAAACGGGACCTTTCGGAACTGTAGATAGAGGAATAACGTGTGACGTGGGAACGAGGGTGTCCGGGATAGGCCTCGAGAATGCTGATCTCCTGAACAGCACGACGGAAACCAATAATGTCCTGATAAAAAAATTGCAACATGGTGAATGCAAAGCAGATAGCGATTACGGGAACTGCATACCAAGCCCATTCGACTTTGCCGATCAATCGGAAGAAAATCCAATTGATCGGAATGACCAGCATGATATAGCTGGCAAGTATCTGGAGTACAAATGACGGGGAAGGGATTTTGATCCCCGACATGGAATGAAGAATATGTCGGGCCAGAGATGAAGTTGTGTTGAGTGAATCCCATTCGGCAGTCCGGGGCCCACGATACTGGTCTACCCAAACGGAATCCTGGAAACGAGTGTTCTTTTGGGAGATGGAATCGGTGTTTTCCTCTGCAGCACTCCTGGACAGGGTATCGCGGGTGAAATATCTTACTTGTGTATTCCATCGAGGACAGAGGGTTCCTTGGTGCCACCCGAACCAGTGGAAGGTACTTTGCTCTGCCTCACTTGGAGAACGGGTATTCCAGAGAGGTTCTCGTCCTGGTCGTCGTAACAGTGAAGCATTGAAAAAATGGTCGAAACCCGACCATTCTTCTACAGGAAGTTCAATAAGGCGGAAGGCGCACATCACAATTCGACCTCGACCGACTTTTCGTTCGATGACAAGAGGTGTTCCATCTGGTGTGCGAACTAAAGCGTTGGCATCTTTGTTTTCAGTAGTTAACTGGCTTAATAAAAGAGAGGTGTCAGAGGCATCGGAAGACGAGCTGTTTTGCTTCGATATATCCGCGTTGTTGGAATTCGAACGCTGGGCTAACCAGGAGGCTCCTGGAAACGTTTGGAAAAAGGAAGATGGAAGCGATGTTCGAACGGCTCCGTGTTGTTGAGCAGGCAGATAAGCAGCTAGAAAACTGTCTTGTAATTGAAGTATGGAGTTGTGACCGCAAACAATGAGTTGTCCACCCCAGTGTAACCAGTCAAGAAGAGCCATTTGTTGTTGTTTGGTTAAACGGTTTGGATCGTAGTTGTCCCAAAGAAGGTATGCAATGGGGGACCAGGCGAGCGGATGATTGGGGATTGGGGCCGGATCTCGTGAGGACAGGGAGGTAGCCAGTCGATAGTGGCGCGACTGAGGATCCTCGAGAGATCCCTGGTTTATCAGAGGTGCCATGGACGGCAAGTTACGAAGCAGGAGTGAATAGGATTCAGAATTATCGCTCAGTACGACGAAAAAAAACTGATGTTCTGATAAGGTAACAATCCGGCTGTTCTGGGTCAGAAATGAGGAAGAACCTGTTCGTGGATAGAGATTCATAGAAAGAGGGACACGGTGGTCTTCTGTCAGTGTAGGGATGAAGACGGGCAGTTCCAATGGTTTACCCTGTTGCTTGTTTAACAGTGCGGGGCGCACGCTGCGTACACGATATGGCAGGTTTGAGGGTAGATTCAGTTCGATGAATCCGGTTCCAAGTTGTCCTTCAAAATCACCGGCATTCGATCGTAATTCCTGAATCAGGCTGGTCCAGTGACGTGGTTTTACCAGTGGAAGCAGAATGGATGGATGTATTTTCAGACGCAGAAACTCGAAGTCCGGTAGCGTTTGTTTTATTACATTAGACGGTTGTGGCTTCGTAGACGGGTTGTCAGCGTAGGGGGCCAGCTGAGTTTCCGATTGTGCGAGAACGGACTTAGATAATCCTGTCACTGTCAGGATTACTCCGATTACCAACCAATGTATCCGTGTGCTGTGTTTGACATCAGTGAATAGGAGCATCTTAATTCCGGACAAATCTTATGGCATGGGATACGGTAGTTGACAAAATCAACGGGTTCTTAGGATTTGGATTCACATGTAAGGGGTTTTGTTCTGATGGAATTATCGCAGACCTTTTCTTCAGGGCAACAGCGCAATGGAGGACGGTGCTGGTGTGTAGTCGATAATTATCAAAAGGATTCGTATCGACTGTTGATTAAGTGATTCGGGGCAAAGTATCTTAGAAGGGTTATGAGTGGATCCTCGTTGAGCCACCGATGCAATGAGGAAACCAGAGTACTCGAGAAGGTGAGACAAAAAACTGAATCGGGGTTTATCTTGGTTCAGATGTAACATGGCCACCTGTTAAAGGATGCGATTCCGAGTGGTGTACGCTGAAAACTGGAGGAATGATGTGAAACGAATTGGGTACATAATTCTGATTTCAGCAATCTGTTACGATCTTTTCCTGAAGAATACTGCACAAGCAGATTATGTTTTGTGGATTCCTTACCAAGTATTGATGGAAGGAGAGATTACGGTCCATCCTGGAGGTACGCTTACGTTGCGTTCTGCGTTTGGAAATTGCCGCTTACCGGTGAAGGAGACCATCTTTTGGGAAATTCCTTCTTTACAAAAACGTTTCCAACGCCTCCAGTTGAAGAATCAGGGAGAAGGATCTGAAAACCTCTTGCAGGTTGCGAGATGGGCCTTAAAGCAGGGATTGTTAGAAGAGTATTACCAGATGTTGGAGAGGGTATTGGAAGAGGATGCCCAGCACCTTCTGGCGGGGAAGCTGTTGCGTAAAAGACAACAATTAACAGGACAGTTGAAGGATCCTTCATCTGAGATAGAGGAACTACAGAAGATCATTGGTCATAAGATGAAAGTCAGGAGGAGTCCTCATTTTATTCTCCTACATGATACGGAAGACCAGAGGGTGGATCGAAGAATACAGTTATTGGAGACGTTCTACGAAAGTTTTCTTATGTTCTTCTGGTCTCAGGGGTATCCGCTACAGGAACCAGCTCTTCGTTTACGGGTGGTATTGTTTGACCAATTTCATGATTTTCAGACCTTCGCCAGAAAAGTACGGCCTGGTTTAGAGAATAGTGCCGGTTTCTGGGATACCCGCTACAACGTTACTGTGTTTTCTAAGTACGGAACACAGGGACATCTTAAAGAACTACTGGAGGCTGCCCGAAGGACCAAACAGCAGGTCGCAGAGAACACGGGTGAGAGGACTAGGCTACGACGTATACTCAGAGCATTAAATGTCGCGATAGCTACCGTAGAGGAGAAGGCTAGTGTGGAAGTTGTTTTTCACGAAATGACCCATCAAATGGCTGGGAGCACAGGATTGCTCCCTCGCAAGGTACGAATTCCTGATTGGGTGCATGAGGGGTTGGCCACCTTTTTTGAATCACCTGCTGATGCGGGATGGAGTGCCATTGGTGCCGTAAATAAGACACGTCTGAACCGGTATCGACAGCTAGCAAACCATATCGATCCCATCCAACGAAAGTATTCGAGTGTTGATTTTGTAATAACGAATCAGATATTTCTCACGGCTTCTACACCATTGGATCAGTCGCTTGCCTATGGGCAGTCCTGGGCATTAACTCATTTTCTTATCAATCGTTATTTCGATTCGCTCATGGAATACTATGAAATTCTGTCCAAACTTCCACCAGATACTCTATTACATGAAGAACGGTTGAGAGCATGTTTCAACAGGGTATTTGAGAATGGGAAAGGCCAATTGGATTCTCAATGGCGTGCATATATGCAACGGCTGACCACCGATCTTGACCGTCTCCTTAAGGAAAACAAAAACCACTAGTATGGCAAGCCCTGTAACCGTGATTTCCACAGGCGCGATACGGAAGCTTCAGAGAGGGCATTCGATATCGGGCAAGAGAATTTTCAACTGAGTAGTTCATGAATGATCCGCGCTTTAGCATCGATGCCTGTAAGTCGCTGATCGAGTCCCTGGAAGGGGAAGGTCAGGTTGGAGTGATTCATGCCAAGACAGTGTAGGATGGTTGCATTCAGGTCACGAACGTGGACTGGCTTGTCGGTAATGTTGTAGGAAAAATCGTCTGTCTGTCCGTGTACTAATCCTCCCTGAATACCACCTCCTGCCATCCAGATACAGAAGTTTCGAGGATGATGATCTCGCCCGTAACTTTCTTCAGTAAGTTTACCTTGGCAGTAAGTCGTGCGCCCGAATTCGCCTCCCCAGATGACCAGAGTATCGTCGAGTAGCCCACGCTGTTTAAGATCCTGTACCAATGCGTAAGCCGGTTGATCGATGTCCCTGCACTGCAGCGGTAAGTCGCGTGTCAATTGACCATGATGATCCCACCCGCGATGGAAAACCTGTACAAAACGTACTCCGCGTTCTGTCATACGGCGGGCCAGTAAACAGCTAGAAGCGAAAGTTCCGGGTTGTCGGGAATCCGGACCATAAAGCTTGAATGTGGACTCAGGTTCGTCTGAGAGGCTGGTTAATTCAGGTACAGAAATCTGCATTCGGTATGCCATTTCGTACTGACTGATCCGGGTTTGAATTTCAGAATCCTGGGTAGTCTCGAATTGTTGTTGGTTAATTTTATTCAGAGTGTCGAGCATGCGCCTTCTGGTTTTTTGACTGACACCGGATGGGTTCGACAAGTAAAGAACAGGATCTCCTTGGGATCGTAGGGCAACGCCTTGAAATTTTGACGGTAGAAAGCCATTACCCCATAAGCGGGCATAGAGGGCTTGCGCATCACGTTTAGCGGACCATCTCGGAGTCATGACAACAAACGCCGGGAGATTATCATTAGCCGTACCCAGTCCGTAGTTTAACCAGGCCCCTAAACTGGCTTTCCCTGGAAGTTGGTCTCCGGTGGTGATGTAGGTAATGGCCGGGTCATGATTGATTGCTTCGGTCCAAACGGTTTTGACAATAGCAATGTCATTCGCCATTTTTGCAGTGTAGGGAAGCAGTTCACTGATCCAGGCCCCGCTTGGTCCGTATTGTTTAAATTTGTAGATAGAAGGAGCAATGGGAAAGCGAGCTTGCCCCGAGGTCATTGTGGTAAGACGTTGGCCCCGTCGTACCGATTCGGGCAGTTCTTTATCAAAGTATGATTTCATTTTAGGCTTGTAATCAAGCAAGTCTAATTGTGAGGGTGCACCCGCAGCAAACAGATAGATCGCGCGTTTCGCTTTTGGAGCGAAGTGCCGAATCTGTGAAAGATCGGTATCTGTCGGTTCAGCTCTGGTAGAGGGAATATTAAGCAGTGATGACAGCGCGGCAGAGGCAATGCCATATTTTGTTCTAGAGAAGAAGTGGCGACGTGTCAGTCCAAGATGTAGTCGATCGTGTGTAGACATGCTCAACTCTCGAAATTTGTACATAAAACACAATGGCCAGAAAACCAGAGGTCAGTTACGGGTCACAACCTCATCCAGGTTCAACAGGACATTAGCAACCATTGTCCAACTCGCGAGACTGGCTGTTTCAAGTGTTTTATCGGGAGGTAATTGACCGGAAGAAACAATAGCCATGGCCGATTCGGAATCACTTTGAAATTCAGTTAAGTTAGACTGATAAAGTGAGAAAAGGGCTTCGATCTCTTGAGCGTTAGGAAATCGAGAGGTAGCGCGATGAAACATGTATATGAGAGTTTGTTGTTCCGATACCCCACCGTTGCGAATCGATTGTTCAGCAAGGTGTCGAGCTGCCTCGAAGAATTGCACCTCATTCAGCATGGCCAAGGCTTGTAGAGGGGTGTTCGTCCGTTCTCGCCGTATGCTGCATGACTCACGTGAAGGAGCATCAAAGAGATTCATCGTTGGTGGTGGTGCAGTTCGTTTCCAGAATGTGTATACACTACGACGATAGATGTTATCGCCCACATCCGCCTTAAAATTAGCCGTATCTGAGGCGGTATATCCGACAGCGTTCCATATACCTTTGGGCTGAGGAGGCTTTACGCTGGGACCACCGGATTTTCGAATCAGCAGGCCGCTGATTGCCAGCGCCTGATCACGAAGGACCTCTGCGTCCAATCGAAAACGCGGTGCTCTGGAAAGGAGTTTGTTTTCGGGATCAAGGTTCTGTTGCTGACGATTAGTATCGGATGATTGGCGATAGGTAGCGGATGTGAGAAAAAGTCGCATCAACGACTTAATATTCCAGCCTTTTTCTCGAAATTCCAACGCGAGCCAGTCTAATAATTGAGGGTGGCTGGGCCGCTCACCTTGAATGCCGAAATCTTCACTGGTATTGACCAGACCTCGGCCAAAACACTGTTGCCAAAATCGATTAACGGTTACGCGCGCCATCAATGGATGTTCTTCGGTTAAGAGCCATTTTGCCAGTCCGAGTCGATTACGTGGTAGCTCTGAGTTCATAGGAGGTAGTGCGTAGGGAGATTCACGAAAGACGGGATCACCCTTCTGATCATACTGTCCACGGACGAGTATGTAGGCCGGACGCAGTTCTGATTGTTCCCTGAACACGAGTGTCGTTGGAATACGGGAGGTTACTTCCTTTTCGCGTTTGTCGATTGTTTGTAGTTCATTGACAAGCTCGATATACCTGGTGTCAATTCGCTCAAGAAATTGTTTCTTTAAAGTAGTAAATTGATCTCTGGTGTGTTGTTCCGCCTTAATTTCGAGAATTTCCCTTACAGGATCCAGGTTAGCCAGTTGCGATATCAGGGATTCTGGAACGGACCGACCATAGATTCTCAACTGATCGATTTCCCCTTCAAATGAGGCCGTTCCATCACCACGTCCCCCCAGTGTAAGAGGTACCTGATTGATAGTTGTTCCACGAAGTTGGTCCTTTTGGATTTCAGAACTGACGGGTTGTCCGTTCGAAAAAAACCTGACTCCCTGGGCGCTTCGGGATCCATCATAAGTGACAAACACATGGGTCCAGGAGTCGGGAGACAAGATGTTCTCTTTGGTCCTTACTTGAATGGTGTTTTCGGGACCTAGGTGGATCAGGTTCAGGCCAATTTTCTGTTTTTCAACTGTGAATTCATAACCACGATTGCCATGTTCGTGGTCGATGCGTGCGATCAAGGACCCTTCCTGATTACCATTGGTTTTGATCCACGCTCCTAGGCTGAAAGGTTGTGTTCGTTCGAAATTTCCGATGTCACCGAGATTCGCAAAGCCCTCTTTGCCCAGTTGAATTGCCTCACGGGAGATTCCTGTTGTCCAGGACGTGGATCCATGAAAGGGTACCTTCTGTTCCGGATTTACCAGATTGATTAACTCGGGAGTGTCCCGTTTATCGATGGGGTAGTGACCAAGCAAACCGATCAGGAGTGGCGAATTGTCCTGAAGGAGTGTCTGGGTTTTGAGGATCCACTGCTTGCAATCTTTGTCGGCTCCCTCTGCTCTGATAGATTGTTCAGAAAGGATCTGATTTTTCTGTTTCTGAAATTGTTGAAGTTGTTGTTGGTGTTCTATCTGAGGAACCCGAACAACGGGTGCGTGGTCTTTACGATTACCATCCAGTGGTTCGCCATCGATGTTGTTGAAAAAAGCAAACAACTGATAGAAGTCTTTCATGGAAAAGGGGTCATATTTGTGATCATGGCAGACGGCGCATCCGGTCGTCAGTCCCATGAAAATGGTCCCAAACGCTTTGACACGATCAACAACATTTCGGACATACACCTCTTCCTTAATGGAGCCACCTTCACTGGTTGTCACATTACAGCGATTAAATCCACTGGCAATCTGCTGTTGTAATGTGGGATCCGGCAGTAGGTCACCGGCAAGTTGTTCAATGGTGAATTGATCAAAGGGCATGTTTTGATTAAAGGCACTGACAATCCAATCGCGATAAGGCCACATCTCTCGGTAATTGTCCAGATGCAATCCATGCGTGTCTCCATACCGTACAATGTCTAACCAGTAACGTGCCATATGTTCACCGTAATAAGGCGAATCGAGTAAGTGATCGACCAGTGATCCATAGGCGTTTTCAGATGGATCATTTACAAAGGCTTCGACCTCATGTGATTCGGGTGGAAGACCCGTAAGATCGAGATAGAGTCTTCTGATCAGGGATCGTCGGTCGGCTTCAGGAGAGGGAGGTAGACCGATCTTTTCCAGTTGCGCCAGGACGAAATAATCGATCGAGTTGCGTGGCCAGTCTTTTTGGGTAACGGTCGGTAAGGAGTACCTCTGCGGGGTTGTCAGTGACCAGTGAGTTTGCCAGGGTGCCCCCTGATCAATCCATTTTCGGATCAAATGGATTTGCTGTGGAGTTAATTCCTTGCCTGAATCGACAGGTGGCATGCGACGGGAAGACTCTTCGCTGATAAGACGCTGAAATAAGGCGCTCTGTGTACTGTCTCCAGGAACAACGATCGCGTGATCATCTCGCTTTGAGAAAATGCCATCCTGTCGATCGAGTCGAAGTTGTGCTTTACGTTTTGATGAGTCGGGTCCGTGACAGGAAAAACAGTTTTTTGAAAGAATCGTTCGGATATCACGATCGAACTGAAGTTCTGTTTCGGCAGACAATGCAGCCATGTTCCAGGATGTAACTAGGGTCCCGAAGATGAAGATAAGGATGGCACTTCTGATATTCGATTGACCGATCGGGATAAAAGTCATGGGAGTCCCTGATTGCTTCGTATGTAGAATATAGCTGCTGGGTTTAATGTAACACAGAATCCGGTCAAGAAACACCGGTCAACGGAGAGATCGGGGGCTAGACTTGCGATAACCGAATGGCTATCTGTTTATGAGGGTTTCGAGGTGTTCAACTGCTCGCGCTTCGATAACTCGTCAGTGCGTAATTGAAGATCAACCGTGAAATGAAGAGGCATGCCAGGCTGGTACAAATAAAAACAATCGCTAAATGCGGATCATAAACTTTTCTGTTCGCCAGGGACTCAGCAGGGATACTGACTACCAGAAGGATGGGGATGCAGTAAGACAGAAGGTAGTAAATAGGTAATCCCAGTGAACCCTGGTAGATGTTTCTCGGATATCGTGAAAAAACGGTGACATAAAACCAGAATTCATGCAGTCCACGATTTCGTCCCATCCATACACTGGCGCTCGTCAGCACGAGCATGATGCTGTAAAAAACCGAAACTCCAACACCAATGAAACCAAGGTATACCAGCATTTCCGTAATGCCGAAGTGGATACCTAGTTTGTGAAGGGAGAAAAAAAGTAATCCGCCAGCAAACAGAAGATTGGACAGGACAGACCACTCGATTTTTTCAAGTGAAATGAGAAATTGCGCATCGATAGGTTTCAGCAGTGCAAAGTCAAGATTTCCGGTCCGAATCTGCTCGCTGAAGTTGGTGCAATTGGCCATGAAAAATGTTTCGATGAGAGAATTAATGATCATTCCTGTAGCCATAAATGCAAAGTATTCGTACTCACCCCAGCCATTAATTTGACGGGTTTTCAGAAAAACGACCTTGAAGAAAATCATCATCGAACAAAACCACAACAGCCGTGTTGCGAGCGTAATAAGGAAATTGGCACGAAAACTCATTTCGCGCACGAGAGAATTTCGAGCAAAGGTCAACCAGACACGCCAGTAAGAAGGACGTTTTGTAGATCGTTCAAGAAAGTTCATATTTCAGGATATGTTCAGGTGAGGGAATTGTGTGAATTTCCTGTGGGTTCGTTAACCACCAAACGCGCTGTAGCGACGAACTCCCCGGGAGAACAGAAAACGAGCGAGAAAGAAGAGACCTATGACCCATAGAACCTGGACTACGAGTCCTTGGAATAATTCACTCGGTGTAAGTTGTCCCAAGAGGACTTTAGCTGGGAAATAAGCCAGATACTGAAATGGGAGAAAGAGAATCACAGACCGGATGGGACCGGGCAGCAGATCGAGAGGGAACATATGTCCTGAAAGAAAGTAGTTCAGCATCATGACGATGAATAGCAGTGAGCTGACCTCCAGAAACCAGAATGAAATTAGACCCACCGTGGCTTCGAAAAGAAACCCGATAATAAAACCGAGGATCAATGCAACGATGGCTCCTATGAGAGTACCTGCATCGGGCCAACCAGGGAGGAAAGAATGGCAGAGTATAAACATGATCGCAAAGGGGCCTGCTGCAACCAGGTAATAAATCAGTTTATGCGCAACTCGGGACCAAAAGAGGAAACCTAATAAGTCAATGGGTTGAACAAGGTACTTCTTGATCGTTCCATCACGCACGTCCTGGGCAATGCCGGAGGCTAAACCAGGCATACTTGAAAAGGCTCTTCCAAGCATAACAAGCAGGTAATAGGACACCATGTCACTGAAACGATAACTGTCAATGGTCGTTTCTTTTGACGAGTCTGATGTGGGAGAGACTCCATTGAAGATTGCTTGCCAGAGAAGAATCGTCGTGACAATAGGCATGAATCTTAACAGAGTGCCCAAAGCAAAATCAGCACGGTATATCAATCGTTCTTCGATAGAAATACGAAGGATGGTCCAGTGAACGCGTATACGGGTAATCATGCAAAAGAACTCTGTTATATGACGTCGTGTTCGAGTGTTGTCATCCATACGATCAAGATTAGGAGCGTGCCTCCTTATCCGGTGTCTTCTTCTGGGCTATGAGGGTCCGTAGTCACGGTTGCAAACATCTCTGCGATCACTTCTTCCAGAGGGCGATCTTCAACGGTTACGTCCTCGAGAACATACTGGTCCAAAAGAGTCGAGAGTACCTTGGGCACCTCTGTGCGTTCCACTTGAATCTGGATTCGAGGTGGTTCCGATCGCATGACTTGTCCAAATCTCTCCAGTACAGGCATGTCCTGCGTGTCAGAAAATTGAACGGTGACGAGTTTGTGGCGGCTGAATCTATCTACGATCCCGGAAAGAGAACCGTCGTAGAGGATCTTTCCTTGTGCGATGATGATCACACGTTTGCAAAGAGCCGCGACGTCTTTCATATAATGGCTGGTCAGTAAAACGGTAAACTGCTGTTCTTGCTGGTATTGCTTTAGAAATTCCTGAATGGTTCGTTGTGCCACGACGTCCAGGCCAATCGTGGGTTCATCCAGGAGAAGGACTTCGGGGCCGTGTAACAGAGCAGCAATGAGTTCCATACGCATGCGCTCTCCCAGAGAAAGTTCCCGAACGGGCTGTCCGAGAAGCTTTTCAGTGTTAAGCAAAGCGGTCAAGGATGCTAACCGTTTGTCGAACTCGTCTGATTCGACAGCATATATTTCTTTGTGCAAGCGAAAAGATTCCTGTGCAGGAAGGTCCCACCATAGTTGGTTTTTTTGTCCCATAACCAGAGCAAATCGACGACGATAGGCGTTTTCCCTTAGCCAAGGCGTATGGCCAAGAACAGATGCAGAGCCATGGGTTGGGTAGATCAGACCAGAAAGTAATTTGAGAGTGGTTGTTTTACCGGCTCCATTCGGGCCAAGGAAGGCGACGAGTTCGCCCTTTTCGATAGAAAAGTCAATCCCGTCTACAGCGTGAACTTCGCGGTATTCTCGCTTAAATAGACCGCGAGCTGCAGCCATGAGGCCTTCTTTTTTCTGGTAGACCTGGTAGGTTTTTGCGAGGTTTTGGACAATGATTTCGGACATAGTGTACTCATTATTGCGGACTCTAAGTTTATACGATTTTGATGACGCAGGGGCGAGATCCGCTGGCTGTTTATCTATGTTTCTTGGTGCTTTAAGTCAAGGGAGGACCGTTGCTGTTTCATTGACATGTTACGGTGGAATTACCACAATTGGCCGGCGATAAGAGCAACTTGTTCTAACCAATATCAGATGATAGGGGATGTCCTTTTGAAAAAATATCACCAAATGA